>PGXI01000067.1 GCA_002839125.1 Tenericutes bacterium HGW-Tenericutes-5 | reverse complement strand
TTTTGCTGAATGGTGGAAACAACTTTTCGGAGAATCAGAAGGAAAAGATCATAAAGGATTATTTATATCTAGCGCTTCTTTTTCAACCGATCTACATTCTTTGGGACAGTATATCCAAGACGGCGAAAGAATTCTTTTTGAAACAGTTATAAATGTTAAGAATCCAGATAAAGATGTAGTAATCGAAGAAGAGCAAAACGACTTAGATGGTTTAAATTACCTAAAACAAAAGGGTTTAGACTTTGTAAATAAGAAAGCATTTCAGGGAACCTTATTAGCTCATAGAGATGGAGGAGTTCCAAATATAGTTATTGAGATTGATAAGATTAGTCCTTACACATTCGGATATTTGGTTTACTTTTTTGAGTTAGCAGTTGGTGTAAGTGGATATTTGTTAGGAGTTAATCCGTTCAATCAACCTGGAGTGGAAGCTTATAAAAAGAATATGTTTGCTTTGCTTGGCAAACCTGGTTATGAAGCTTTAAGAAAAAAGTTGGAAGAGAATTTATAAAAAAAAATCAGCCATCATTTAGTGGCTGATTTATTTTTAAAATCTTTTTTGCTAAAGGCAATGAATGTTCGTTTTTGAATAGGCTTAATTTCAACTTCATTAATATTCCCCATTACTTCTCCATCTGCTTGGAAATAAGTTTCTGAAGGATGCTTAATTTTAATATTTGTTCCGGTTAACATCGTTACTTTTCCTTTTATAAATCGATGCCATCCAGGATAAATTGTTAATAGTAGAAGTTGAAGAGTTAATTTTGATAAGTTATGAGCGACGCAGATAACATAATTATCATCTGTCGGATCAGCATTTGGAGTTGCTTTCATACCACCCCCAAAATATCTACCGTTTTGAATTGCGGAAATAAACACTTTTTTGAAATGGTAATCCTTACCATCGACATTTATATCAATTTCAACTGGTTGATATTTAATTATAGAACGAAAAACGTTTATAAAATAAGATAATTTTCCTTTTTTCGAGTCATTATTTACGTAATGACAGACTAAGCCGTCAAAACCTAGACCGCATCCGTTAATAAATTTAGTAGATCCAATGTTGGTTTTCGCTTCGCCTAGAGTGATGTTGGCTTCTTTAAATTTTTTTAAGGTACGTAAAAAGTCATTTCCGGAACCACTTTTTCCAAGATATATGTTTTGCTTAATATCATTGACATCGACATTATTAATTAAATGATTGATTGATCCGTCTCCACCTAAATACAAAATATCAGTAATTTCTGGATTGGAATCAAGAAAAACGTTTAAGTTTTTAATTTTTAAAGTCGATCTTAAACGGAAAGGAATTTTGTATTTTTTAAAGAATTTTACATACTTATGTGTGGTTTTTTTAGACTTACGATTACTGGACAGAGGATTGTGTACGATTAGAAACATTATAAGCTCCTTATTTTTACCTGAATCATCATGAATTATTATAACATAAAGAATAATTTTAGGGATATAATTGTTTTAGTTTGTAATGAAAAAGTACCTTATAACATGATTTTGATTTGTTTTTACGGTTTATATGATATAATTTTACTATGAATATTTATGAGAAATGAGTGTATTTATTTGAAAACAAAAATAGTTTTAAATTCAATTGAAGATACAAAAAAATTAGCAAAAATTATTGCTGATTATGCGTTTTCAGGTATGATAATAGGTTTAGCAGGTGACTTAGGATCAGGGAAAACAACATTTACAAAATATTTAGCAAAAAATATCGGTGTGAATGATAATATAAATTCACCAACTTTTACAATTTTAAAGATTTATCAAGGGAATTATGATTTATATCATATGGATGTATATAGACTAGAGGATATTGGATATGATTACGAGTTGGATGATTTTATATATGGTGAAGGTGTAAGTGTTATTGAGTGGTATACATATATAAGAGATCAATTACCAGAAGAATTACTAACAATAGATATTCAAGCAGATGGAGAATTTCAAAGAAGTCTATTAATTGAAGGAAAGGGAAGATATGAAAAAATTATTGAAGCAATTAATAATAGATACAGCAACTAAATATATCTTCTTATCGTTAGTAATTGATGGAGTTGAAAAGCAACATTTTTATGAAGTAGGTATAAATAATCATTCTGTAACCATTATTCCTTATCTTAAAACAATGTTGGAAAATGAAAAAATCAAATTACAAGAAATTGATGAAATAATTGTTGGTGTAGGACCAGGTAGTTATACCGGAGTTAGAATCGGAGTTACAGTTGCTAAGATGATTGCTTATCTTAATAATTTATCTTTATATAAAGTTTCATCACTAGCTTTAATGGCGTCTTCATCAAATAAACCTTATGTTTTAGCCCTTATTGACGCAAGAAGAGGGAATGCATTTATGGGTTTGTATGCTAATAGTGGAGAAAAATTGAATATAGTTAAAGCTGATTGCCTGCAAAATATTGAAAAATTCAAGACTTCTCTTGAGATTAATTTTGAAGTTGTAGAAGAAGGAAAACCAGATGTAAATAAGATATTAAAATCAGACTTATTAACTAAAGTAGATGATGTGCATAGCTTAACTCCAAACTACCTTCAAGTTACTGAAGCGGAGAGAAACTTAAGAAATGAAAATTAGAAAAGCCATATTAGAAGATTTAGAAATAATACTAGAATATGAGAATAAATATTTTCATAATTTTACTACGTTAGAGAAATTATATGAGGATTTTTATAACCCTTTGATCCATATCTATTTATTAGTTGAAGAAGAAGTTCTAGGTTATATGATTATTTGGATTGATGAAGACAAGGCACAAATAAACTCCTTTGTCGTTATTGAAGAACTTCGAAGAAAAGGATACGGAGAGTATTTTTTAGATAATACTTTAGAAATATTAAGCGAGTATGGTGTCGTCGAGGTTACTTTAGAGGTTAGGCCATCAAACATAGCTGCTGTTAGTTTGTATGTTAAATCTGGTTTTAAGCAAGTTTCCGTCAGAAAAGCATATTATAATAATGGCGAAGATGCATATTTAATGTATAAAAGATTGGGAAGTGAGTAATATGTATGTACTAGGAGTAGAAACAAGTTGTGATGAAACCAGTGTTAGCGTTGTAAAAGACGGAAAAGAAGTTTTATCCAATGTTGTTTTATCACAGATAGATATTCATAAAGAATATGGAGGAGTTGTTCCAGAAATAGCTTCAAGAGAACATGTTAAAGGTGTTACCTATGTTTTCGATAAAGCTATAAAGGAAGCACAAATTAAGTATCAAGATTTGGATTTGATTGCGGTTACTAAAGGGCCAGGATTAATAGGTTCTTTGTTAATTGGAGTTAACGCTGCCAAGGTAATAAGTTTAAATTATGATATACCAATTGTTGGAGTACATCATATCGCCGGACATATATACGCAAATAATATTGATAATACTATGGAGTTCCCTCTTTTAGCTTTAGTTGTCTCTGGAGGTCATACAGAATTAATATTGATGAAAGAACATTATGATTTCTTTAAGCTTGGAGAAACTCAAGATGATGCTGTCGGTGAAGCATACGATAAAGTTGCAAGAGTTTTGGGTTTACCTTACCCAGGGGGACCAGTTGTTGATAATATGGCAAATAAAGGTAAAGATACTTTGAATTTCCCTAGGCCAATGATTGATAGTGGAGATTATAACTTTAGTTTTTCAGGTTTGAAATCTCATGTTATAAATACTCATCATAATATGGTCCAGCGTAAGGAAGAAATAAATATTGAGAATTTTTGCGCTAGTTTTCAAGAAGCGGTTACAGATGTATTGGTTCATAAAACTATTATGGCAAAAAACGAGTATAATATAAAACAGATTATTGTAGCGGGTGGCGTTGCTGCAAATTCTGGTTTAAGAAGAAAAATGATAGACAAAATTAAAGATGTACCGATATATTTTCCAAATATGGCATATTGCACTGATAATGCAGCAATGATTGCTACAGCGGGATATTTTCAGTATCTCAAAGGATTTAAAACAGATGATTTGTATCTTAATGGTCAATCAAGACTAAATATGGAGGAATAGAAATGGAAATAACATCAAATTTCATAAAAACAATTATGGAAGAGGATTTAAATAGTGGGAAAGTTAACGAAATTATAACTAGATTCCCACCTGAACCCAATGCATATTTGCATATAGGGCATGCACGAGCAATAATTACAAATTTTGAATTAGCTAGACATTTTGGCGGAAAAACAAATTTAAGATTTGATGATACCAATCCAGTAAAAGAAGATAGTTCTTTTGTTGAGGCGATAAAAAAAGATATAGAGTGGCTAGGATATAAGCCGGCAAATATTTTATTTGGTTCGGATTATTTTGACGCTACTTATGAATTAGCAATAAAATTAATAAAAAAAGGTTTAGCTTATGTTTGTGATTTAAACCCCGATGAAATGAGAGAATACCGTGGAACATTAACTAGTCCTGGAAAAGATTCTCCTTATCGAAATAGAACTATTGAAGAAAATCTTACGTTGTTTGAAAACATGAAGAATGGTAAATATAAAGATGGCGAGAAGACTTTAAGGGCTAAAATTGATATGTCGTCTCCGAATATGAATATGAGAGATCCAGTCATTTATCGTATAATTCATATTGAACATCATAACACTGGAAACAAATGGTGTATCTATCCAATGTATGATTTCGCCCATCCTTTACAAGATGCTTTTGAAGGTGTTACTCATTCGCTTTGTTCTTTGGAATATGATGATCACCGAGTTTTATATGATTGGTTCGTTGAAAAATGTGAGATGGAACACGTCCCGCATCAATATGAATTCGGAAGACTTAATATAACAAATACCATAATGTCGAAAAGATATTTAAAACAATTAGTTGATGAAAAAATGGTTAAAGGCTATGATGATCCTAGAATGCCTACATTAGCTGGTTTAAGAAGAAGAGGCTATACTAAAGAATCAATCATTAACTTTATTTTGTCTACGGGCCTTTCAAGAATTAATTCTACTGTTTCAAGTGAAATGTTGGAAACATCTTTAAGAAACGACTTGAATAGTAAGGTTAAAAGAGTAAATGCAGTAATTGATCCACTAAAAGTAATAATAACAAATTACCCAGATAATACTGTAGAATGGATTGATGTTGAGTTCAATAATGATAATTTAGAATTAGGTAATCGCAAGATCGCTTTTGGTAAAGAACTTTATATTGAAAGAGAAGATTTTATTGAAGAAAAACCAAATAAGAAGTGGAAAAGATTATCCTTAGGCATCGAAGTTAGATTAATGCATGCATATTTTATTAAATGTAATGAAGTTATCTATAATGAAGATGGTTCGATAAAAGAATTGCATTGTACTTATGATGAGTTAACAAAATCAGGTAGTGGTTTTGATGAAAGAAAACCAAATGGGAATATTCATTTCGTAGAAGCATCAACAGCTTTACCAGCGGAAATTAACTTGTTCGAACCATTACTTACAGACTCTGATGGGAAAAAAGATTTATTTACGAGATTGAATCCTAATTCGTGGGCAACCTTTAAAGGGTTTGTTGAACCTTCGCTAGTTGATACTCCAGTTCTAGAAAGATTCCAATTTATAAGAAAAGGGTATTTTACAACTGATTATGATTCAAAAAAAGATCGATTAATTTTTAATCGAATCGTTGAATTAAAATCATCATTTAATTAAAGAACAAGAGACGAAATTTTTCGTCTCTTTTAATTTGAATTTATTAGGTTTTGCTTAACGTCCCAAAGTGCTTTAGATAAGTCTACATAGTATTTATGAGGGAAGTCAAATCTTTTTACTTCATCCCAAAGACTATTTAGTTCTTCGAAAGCAAATTCTCTAATTGCTTTTATTTTAGGGATTTTATAGACTTTTTCGCCATTCTTAAATATAGTGTGATGAAGTTCTTTTACTGTATAATTAGTAAATGTTTTTGTTTTCCAAGTGTTATGTTGGTCAAAAATTGTTAATGGTTTATTAGTGTCAATTAACTCATCGTAAATCGTTATTAAATCTGCTTCAGCCTTATTATCCTTAGAATAAATACGGTATACTTTTTTGAAATGAGGAGTTGTTATTTTTTCGACATTGTCACTTATTTTGATTTTAGGTATAATTTCATTATTTTTTTCAATTGCAACAAGTTTATAGACAGAACCAAATACAGGATCGCTTTTTGCGGTGATAAGTCTTTCTCCTACCCCAAAAACATCAATTGGAGCGCCTTGAGATAGAAGTGTATTGATTAGTCTTTCATCAAGCGCGTTACTTACTACTATCTTACAATTTTGTAATCCCGCTTCATCAAGTAAAGCCCTTGATTGTTTTGCAAGATAAGTCAAGTCACCCGAATCAATTCTTATTGAGTAGTTTGTAGCTCCCATTGGAATTAATAGATCTTTAATTGCTTTTATAGCATTAGGGATTCCGCTATCTAAAGTATCATAGGTGTCTACTAGAAAAGTCGTTGAATTAGGATAATGTTTAGCATAAGCTTTAAAAGCTTCATATTCACTGTCGAAAAGTTGAACCCAAGAATGAGCCATTGTACCACCAGATGGTACTCCATAAATTTGATCAGCTAAAACATTGCTAGTACCGTCAATTCCAGCTATATAAGCAGAACGAGCTCCTAAAACACTACTTGAAGCTCCATGAGCTCTTCTAGCTCCCATTTCAAGTACGATTCTTCCTTTGGCAGCTTGTTTTATTCTCGCTGCTTTTGTGGCGATTAGGCTTTGATGGTTGACTGTTTGCAGTAAAAATGTTTCGATTATTTGAGCTTCAATCAATTTAGCTCGAATTGTCATAATTGGTTCGTTAGGGAAAATGATACTTCCTTCTTTAAAAGAGTAGATATCACCAGTAAATTTAAAGTTTTTTAAATAATCTAAAAATCCATCATTGAAGATAGCTTTTTTCTTAAGAAAAGCAATATCTTCATCGGTAAATTTAAGTGACTCAATAAATTTTATAATTGTTTCCAAACCTGCAAAAATGGCATAGCCACCTTCATCGGTTGTTTTTCGATAATATAGATCAAAATAACCGATATCATCTTGTTTGTTCTCTAAGTAATAACCATTAGCCATTGTTAATTCATATAAATCCGTTAGCATCGATTCTCGATAATTTTTCATTTGTTCACCACTTCTATATGGAGACCTTCAAGGACATCCATAGTTTTATTATGTAATTCTTTATCATATGAGGCAGTTGCTAAAGCATCAACTATAATATGAGCATTAGGAACTGCGCTCTTTGCGATTATTGCATTACTTATTACACAGATATTTGACACCAAACCACAAAGCTCTATTTGATCATAGTTTTTGTTTTCTAGAAATTTCCCTAACTCTAAAGATGGGAATGTATGCTTTTCAAAAACCTTATCTTTTGGGCTTTTTAAGGCATTTACATCGGATTGAATTTGATGACCTTTTGTATTTTTTATACAATGTTTAATATTCAAATTTCTTCCTTCCTCGGTTTCTAGATAATCATCCGAGTGTGTATCCATAGTAAAGATTATATCATGATTTTCTTTCCTATAATCAATAATCTTTTTGATTATGTTTTCTTTAATATTTATCGCAGAGCCAAAGCCTAAACTGCCATCAATAAAATCATTTTGATAATCTACAACTATTAATAATTTTTTCATAACTCACCTCAATAGTTTACGTAATTATTATATCACTATAATCATTTTTACTGAAATAAA
>PGXI01000066.1 GCA_002839125.1 Tenericutes bacterium HGW-Tenericutes-5 | reverse complement strand
AATCAATGGAGTTCTAGCTTCATCGATTAAAATTGAGTCAACTTCATCGATGATTGCGAAGTTAAGTTTTCTTTGCACGATTTGTTCTTTATAGATAACCATATGGTCTCTTAAATAATCAAATCCTAATTCATTGTTTGTAGAATACAAGATATCGCATTTATAAACTTCGCGTTTTTCTTCCGGACTTAATTCTCGAGTGTTTAAGCCAACCGTTAGTTGTAAGAATTTAAATAAATCCCCGATTTCGCCTTCTGCTTCACGTCTAGCCAAATAATCATTGACAGTAACGATATGAACACCTTCACCTAAAAGGGCATTCAAGTAAGCTGGCATAACAGCTGTTAAGGTTTTACCTTCACCGGTTTTCATTTCGGCGATATTACCTTCATGGATAACGATTGCACCCATAACTTGGACTTTAAAAGGAGTCATCTTCAATACTCTTGTTGAAGCTTCTCTTACCGTCGCAAAGGCATCAATTAAGATATCATCAAGTGTCATTCCATTATTTAAAAGTTCTTTAAATTCTTGAGTTTTGTTTTGTAATTGTTCATCAGATAAAGCTTTATATTCATTTTCTTTATCAAGAACTTGTTGCGCCATTATTTCTAAACGCTTTAAAGCTTTTTTGTTAGCATTAAATAAATTAAACATCTTCTTCACCTCTTGATCTTCACCTTATAATAATATCATTTTATCGCCTATTTATCAATAAATTATGATTATTCGACTGTGATTTATTGGTGATGTTTTTTAAAAAGAAAAGCATTGAGTAATATTCTCAATGCTTAAAAATTAATATGCTTTTGCGAAATATACCAAATGTTTGGCTTCTTCACCACAAACTGGGCAATTATGGCCAATTGATTCTTTTGATAGAGGCATACATCTAGATGTTGCTTGAGTTTCTTCTTTAATCTTTTCTTCGCAAGATCTTTTACCACACCACATCATTTTTATATAGCCTTGTTTTTCTGAGATTATCTTTTTAAATTCGTTGTAATCATTGGTTTCTCTAGTATTGGCTTGGACATTTTCTAAAGCCTTGTTATACATTGCTTGATGAATTTCTTCTAATAGATTAGGTATTATGGAATCTAACTCATCAAGATTAACAACTAGTTTTTCACGATTAAATCTCTTTACTAGAACACATTGATTGTTTTCGATATCTCTAGGACCAATCTCTAAGCGTAAAGGAATACCTTTCATCTCTGATTCTGAGAACTTCCATCCTGGAGTTTTATCAGTATCGTCGATATCGACTCTAATATTAGCTTTTTCTAGTTGAGCTTTAATATCTTTAGCTTTGGCTAGAACGCCTTCAACATGTTGCATAACAGGGATAATATTCACTTGAACAGGTGCTAGATATGGAGGGAGAACTAATCCTGAGTCATCACCATGAACCATGATAACTGCCCCAATCAATCTCGTAGAAACACCCCATGATGTTTGATGAACTGGTTTTACTTCACCATCTGCATCTTGGAATTTAATGTTAAAAGCTTCTGCGAATCCAGTACCTAAGTAATGAGTAGTTCCACTTTGTAAAGCTTTTCCATCGTGCATCAATGCTTCAATGCTATAAGTATCGACCGCTCCGGCAAACTTTTCTTTATCAGTTTTTTGACCAACTACAAAAGGAATTGCGAGTAAGTTTCTACCTAAATCGTTGTAAATATCTAGGATATCCATTGTTTCTTTACGAGCTTCTACTTCATTTTTGTGAACTGTATGACCTTCTTGCCATAAGAATTCTGAACCACGTAAAAATGGTCTAGTTGTTTTTTCCCATCTTACTACAGAACACCATTGATTATATTTTTTTGGTAAATCTCGATAAGATGTAATAATTTTTTGATAGTGATTACAAAATAAGACTTCTGAAGTCGGTCTTATTATTAATCTTTCTTGAAGTGTTTCATTTCCACCAATAGTCACAATTGCTGTTTCAGGGGCGAAACCTTCTACATGTTCAGCTTCTTTTAAGAACAAAGATTCTGGTATAACCAACGGCATGTAAACATTTTGGTGGCCAGTCTTTTTAAATTCTTTATCTAAATAATCTTTTATATTTTCCCATAATGCATAACCATAGGGACGATAAATTATGAAGCCTTTAGCTTCAGAATAGTCCATTAATTCTGCTTTTGTGCAGACATCGGTATACCATCTTGCGAAATCTTCATCTCTTGAAGTTATCGCTTCTACAAATTTCTTCTTTCCCAAATTAATTCACCTCTAATTCTTATAAATTATAACATAAGAATTTAATTTAATAAATTGCTTTATTTACAAAATTGATAAAGTCTTGTTTAGTGCCATATTTGAAGACATTACAGTCTTCTAACACCGCTTCAAAAATTCTTCCGATTTCTTTCTTTAATAAATCATCTAAATCTTCAAGCGGTTGAGATTTCAGATAATAAATCCATTCTTGATGTTTGTCTAAATCCGGATAATCCAAAATATTTTTTTGGTTAAGTAAAACTTCTTTAATCATCTCTAATTCTTGAAGTAATCTGCCTGGTAAAATTGCCATACCCATCGCTTCAATTAACCCGATGTTTTCTTTCTTGATATGAAATCTCGATGGATTAGGATGAAAGATTCCTAATGGTAGTTCTTTACTTGTTAGATTGTTTCTAAAAATCATATAGAAATTATAATTTGCGCCATCGAGTTTTACTATTGGTGTTACAGTATTGTGCTCTTCATCGGTTTTGGCCAATATTTTTATGTCTTGATTTTCGTATTTTTGCCAATATTCAAAAATGCTATTAGCCATATCAAGAATGCTGTTTTCGTTACTTCCAATAATTCTAATAGCTGCTAATGGCCAATCAAGAATTTCGATTGTCATTCTCTTTCTTTTGATTTTTTGTAAAACTTGGGCTTTTTCAATTGGAAAGTCATATCTTCCGCCTTGAAAATGATGATGACTTAATATTGAACCGCCAACAATCGGTAAACCAGCGTTTGAACCGATTAAATAATGTGGGAACTTATTGATAAAATCAATCAATTCTTGAAAAGTCTTTTGGTTCACATACATTGGTGAATGATCTTTTCTTAAAACAATTAAATGTTCATTGAAATAAGCGTATGGAGAATATTGCATACCCCATTTGTCTTTTTCATGATTAAGCGAAAGATTAACCACACGATGATTTGTTCTCGGGGCTAGAGATGGAGTTTGATAAACGCCTACATTCTCGATACACAAAGGACATAATGGGTATTCGGTTGAATTATTTTTATCCAACTTTATATCAAGGGGATCTTTTTCTGGTTTTGATAAATTAATTGTTATATCAAGAGGAGCGTATTTTCCCACATACTTGTAATTAATGTTTTGCTTAATTCTTTCAGTCTTAATGTAATTAGTTTTGATTGAAAAATCATGAAACCAATTGGTTGCGGTTAAAGGACCAGTTTTATAGTGTTTATAAAAGATTCGATTCATTTCGCTTGGCCTTGGTAATAAGCAATCAATCACTTGAGCTTCAAAGGCGTCTTTACTTGCAAGACCTGATGATTTAAGACAGTTATTAGCGATAGCGTAATCAATAATCGGATTGATTATTTTAGTTATGTCTAATTCTTCTTCTACTTCTATAGATTGAAAAGAATTAATATCTAAAAGTTTTAAAATTCTATTTACTGCATAGTAAATGTCATCTTCTTCAAGAAAATGATTGTTAATTCCATATTTTATTAACTGATTGATATATTTATTGATCATTATTTATCCCCCCTATAGCCATTTGGGTGGTTTTTATGAAAATTCCAAGCGGATTTTAAAATATCTTCAATATCCCTTTTGACTTCCCAGTTTAAGACTTTCTTTGCTTTTTGATTACTAGCGATAAGTTTATCGGGATCTCCAGGTCTTCTCGGTCCGATTTCAGATGGAATTGGACTTTCTGTTATCTTCCTAGCATTACTAAGGATTTGCTTATTAGAGTAACCAGATTCGCTGCCGAGATTAAAGATGTTAGAATTATTTTCCCTTTTTAAATAATCTAGAGCTTTAAGATGAGCGTCAGCTAAATCTAAAACATGAATATAGTCTCTAATGCAGGTGCCATCAAATGTATTGTAATCATCACCAAATATCGTTAGTTTATCTCTTTTTTTAAGTGGTACTTGTAAGATTATTGGAATTAGATGAGTTTCTGGTGAATGATCTTCTCCAATTGTTCCTTCAGAGTCGGCTCCAGCAACATTAAAATACCTAAGACTAACATATTTTATTCCATATGCTTCATCTGACCATTTGAAGATTTTCTCCATAAAAAGTTTACTTTCGCCGTAAGGATTAGTGGGTTCAGTGGTAAAATTTTCAGTTATTGGCATTTCTTCATGGCTTCCATACACAGCGGCAGTAGATGAGAAAACGATGTATTTAACCGCATGTTTTACCATCGCCTGAACTAATCTAATAGCACCGATAACATTATTGTCAAAATACTTAAGGGGATCTTTCATCGATTCACCAACTAAGCTATATGCACAAAAATGGACGCAAGCATCAATTCTTTCTTGAAGAAAAACTTCATCAAGAAATCTTTCGTCGCGAATATCGCCTTGATAGAACTTAACTTCTTTTGGTAATGATTCAATATGGCCGGTTGATAAATTATCAATTACAATTACTTCATGATTATTTTTAAGTGCTTCTTTCACAAAGTGACTACCGATATAACCAGCACCACCAAGAACTAATAATTTCATAGATTTTCCTCCAAAAGGTCTAATTCAGTTTGAAACATGTTAAATGGATAGTCTTTAGGGACTATAGTAAAATTCATTGCTTTGTCTAAGGTTGGATGTTTAAAATTAATGTTGTAAGCAAAAAGACCTAAATTAAAATCGATTTGTTTTTTACCATATTTTGAATCGTTAATTATCGGGAATAAGTGTTTGGATAATTGAGCTCTTATTTGATGAAACCTTCCAGTTTCAAGTTCGATTTTTAACAGGGTGTAATTATTGTTATCTACTGATTTGTTTGCTAGAGATTTATAAGTCAAAGTGCTAATTTTACCGTCTAAATCATCGGTAAAATATGCAGTTTTAGTTTCTTCATCTTTGGCTAGATAATCAGTTAATGTTTCGGTTTTACCTACATCAATATTGCCTTCAACGATTGCTAGATAATTCTTATTGAAATTATGAGTTCTAATTTCTTTGCTTAATCTTGAAGCAGCTTTGGAGGTTTTGGCATAAACCATAACACCGCCCACATTTGTGTCTAAACGATGAACTAAGCCTAAAAAAACATTTCCTGGCTTTTGATATTTTACTTTGATGTAGTTTTTAATTATGGTCAACAAATCAGGCAAATCCAAAGAACCAGCTTGAGATAATACCCCAGCCGGTTTTTCTACTACGATTATATGATTGTCTTCATAAATTACATTTAAATCATTCATTTTATTTTCCATAATCACTTATTTATTTTATCATATTTTTAGAAAAAAAACTAAGCAGTTTAACGCTTAGTTTCATTTATTATGGATTTACGCGATTCGGTCCTCGATAAAGGAAAGTAACGTCTCTAATTGATTCAACTTCAAACAATCTCATTAAGAATCTTGTTAAACCAAAACCATAGCCTCCGTGAGGTGGCATACCGTATCTAAAGAAGTTAAGATAAAAGTCAATTGGTTCAAGACTCATATCTTTTTCAATTGCTTGTTGCTTCAATATATCAATACGATGTTCTCTTTGAGCACCAGTTGTTATTTCAATACCACGATAGAGCAAGTCAAAACTATAGGTTAATTTAGTTAATGGATCTAACATATGATAGAAAGGTCTAGCGGCAAAAGGATAATCAATGATAAAAACAAAATCAGAGTTCAACTTTTTCTTAGCGTAAAGACCTATTAATTCTTCTTCTTTACGATCAAAGTCATGTTCTTTTTCGCCGATATATTTGTAGTTCTCTTGGATTATTTTCTTTGCTTCATAAAAAGGAATTCTTGGAAAATCGTAAGTAGGAATTTCAATATCCTTTTTAAACATTTCTTTATACTCTTCATTTAAATCTTTATGAAGTCTTTTCATAACTTCCTTAAGTTTAGCTTCTTCAGCATCCATAACTTCATGATATGACTTAATCCAAGACATTTCGATATCAACTGAAGTAAATTCAGTAGCGTGGTAGGCAGTATGTGAGTTTTCCGCTCTAAATACCGGCCCGATTTCAAATACATTATTAAACCCAGCTGCCATAGCCATTTGTTTGTAGAATTGTGGTGATTGAGCAAGAAAAACTTTTCTTCCAAAATAATCCATTGAGAATACTTCGGCTCCTGATTCAGAGGCTGTACCTAAGATTTTAGGTGAGTGAATTTCAATAAAATTATTTTTAATCCAATATTCTCTCATTGCCATTTCAGCTAGAGTTTGGCCTTTGAAGATTAAATAATTTTTATCTAATCTTAAATCTAAGAAACGATTGTCTAAACGTAATTCTTGATTAGATTTATTAGTATAGTCTAAAATGTCAATTGGTAACTCTTCTTCGCTTTTGGAAGTGATTTCAATATGGTTAGGAATAAATTCCATGCCTCTGAGTTTAACCTTTTCTTGTTGGTATATTACCCCTTTAGCAAGAATGGTGCTTTCCTTAGTTAAAGAAGAGATGATTTCATTCAACTCTTTGTTTTCTTCATTTTTTTCAACTGTCATTTGAACTTTGCTTGAAGAGTCTCTTAAAATAACAAATTGAACATATTGTAAATCACGGATTTTATCGACAAATCCTTGAATTTCGATTTCTTGATTATAGTATTTTTCTAAGTCTTTAAACATTATTTTGCCCATAATAACCTCTTTATTCTTCATTAAATTACTTCTATAGATTATAGCATAATAACATTACATATTCAATTATTGTTAAATAAATTTTTTTATGCAAATTTGCCTTTTTTTAAAAAAATTGCGGTATAATGATTATTTAGGAGGAATGTTTATGAAAGAGAAAAATTACAAAGAGTTCATTGAACTTTTAAACCATGAGAAAAAAGATGAATGTGTCATCTTTATTATGGAACTCTTTGAAGAGGGAGCTACTGTCAGAGATGTCTATGAGAACTATGTCATTCCGGCTTTGGCTGAATATGAATGTGATTCTAATGTTGAAGAAATTTGTATTTGGAAAGAACATGCAAGAACATCAATTATTAGAACAATTTTGGAGAGTTCGTATCCATATTTAATTAAGCAAAAAAAGACAAAGATTAACAAAACAGTCTTAGTAGCATGTCCTCAGTTAGAGTATCATGAAATCGGAGCGATTATCGCTACCAATTATTTAATCTTAGAAGGTTTTGACGCTAAATATATTGGGGCTAATACTCCAAATGAACAGGTTGTTTCCGCAATTAGTATTTTAAAACCTGACTTTTTGGCATTGAGCATCACAAATTATTACAATATTGTGGCGACTAAGAAATTAACTGAGAAATTAAGAGATGTCGATTCAAACTTAAAGATTATTATCGGTGGTCAGGCCGCTAATAATTCCCATACTTTATCACAGGTAAGTTATGATTTTGTTGTACAAACTTACGAAGATATTGTGAAGTTTAAGGAGGAATTGTTATGAAATTAGCTTTTCAAATAGCTAAGAGATTCCTTCTTGCATCTAAAAGACAAACTCTGGTGATTATCTTAGGAATTGCAGTTGGAGTTAGCGTTCAAGTATTTATAGGAGCATTAATTGCCGGGTTGCAAACATCTTTGGTAAATACAACAATAGGTTCGAGATCACAAATTACCATAACCTTAGAAGATGAATATATAAGTGATTATCAAACAATTCTTCCTCGCATTCTCTTAGTTTCCGATCGTTTTTTCTTAGTATCAATTCTCCGTTCTTTAGATGCTCTGGTAGCTCGAGTTGATAATCTTTTTTTTGTAGGCTTTGTTAGCAATTGAAGAAATTCAAT
>PGXI01000065.1:8128-9677 GCA_002839125.1 Tenericutes bacterium HGW-Tenericutes-5 | reverse complement strand
TAATAATCTAACCGCTTCTTATTGATAAAAGAAGCGGTTTTTTTATGCTTTATGGATGAAATATTAACTGTTTTATAGTAGAATTAATACAGGAGATTGATAATATGACAAACGCTATTTCATCAATACAAAATAACTTAATCAAAGATATAACAAAACTGAAATTAAAAAAGTATCGACAAGAAAGCAATCTGTTCTTAATAGAAGGTTATCACTTGGTTGAAGAAGCATATAATGCCGGATTATTGAAACAAATATTTTATGTTGATGAGTGTCCTTATAAGGATATCGAAAGTTATCAAGTTACAGATAATGTTCTTAAAAAACTATCAGTTTTACCTAGCCCACAAGGGATACTAGGAGTTTGTAAACGGCCAATTAAAAAAGCCTTATCTGATAAAGTTCTTATCTTGGATAATGTCCAAGATCCGGGAAATATCGGCACGCTAATGAGATCAGCCTCTTCATTTGGTTTTGAGACAATAATTGCGGAAAATTCAGTTGATTTCTTTAATGATAAAGTTATTAGAAGTTCTCAAGGCGCCGTATTTAAATTAAACTTGATTAATACTGAAATTATCGAATTTTTACAAAATAATCAAGATTACAGCCTCTATGTTACCGACTTAAAAGCAAATGTTTTTTTAGAAGATATTGATTTAACTTCAAAAAGAATCGGTGTGATTTTAGGAAATGAAGGAACGGGTGTCAATCAAGAAATCTTAAATCTAATTGATAATAAAATTAAGATTAAGATGCAAAATATGGAGTCTCTAAATGTTGGTGTTGCTGGCAGTATAATAATGTATGAAATTAGTAAAGGGGTTAAGTAAAATGGAATTAAAATTAATTTATGAAGATAACAAGATTTATTCAAAAAGAGAAGATGGATTACTTTTGGCTGAAGTTACTTTTCCAGCTAGAGATGAATCAAGAGTGGATATTAATCATGTCTATGTTGATGAAAGCTTGAGAGGCCAAGGAATTGCATCTGATATGATGCTTGAAGCATATAACTATATCAAAGAAAAAAATCTCTTGATAGTTGCTAAATGCCCATATGCTATAAGTTGGTTTAAGAAGCACCCTGAGTATCAAGATATCGTTATAAATGTTAAAACAAAAGCTTAGTAACTAATAGACATGAATTATCAAGACATTCTAGATTTTATTCTTGAAATGATTGGACTATTATGTTATAATATTTTTGCATAAGAATTAACTGAGAGGGTCGTTCCCTCTCTTTTTAATGAAAGGTATGGATAATTATGGACTTAAATACATTGAAAAAGAAATTGAGTGAATTTCTCGAAAAAACTCCATATGAATTATATGATATAGAGTATATTCCTAATAAGAAGGATCCGGTGTTGAGAGTTTATATTGATTCGTTAAAAGGGATTACAATGGAAGATGTTGTTGAAGCAACACACTTAATAGACCCTTATATTGATGAACTTGATCCAATTGACCATGAATATATGCTTGAAGTTAGTTCCCCAGGAGCTGAAAAGGAACTTAGAAGCAAAGAAGCTATTAAAGCATCAGT
>PGXI01000065.1:0-8010 GCA_002839125.1 Tenericutes bacterium HGW-Tenericutes-5 | reverse complement strand
AGACTTATGAACAAAAATTAGAGGGAAAGTTAATTACTTTTGATGGTGAATACTTAACTCTTTTAAATAATAAGAATAAAAAAATAGTAGTTAATTATATTGATGTTAATCTGATTAGATTGGCAATCAAGTTTTAGGAGAGAAAAAATGACAAGTAAAGAATTTTTTAAAGCTTTAGAAGTTCTAGCAGAAGACAGAGATATTCCAAAAGAGAAAATCTTAGAAGTATTTGGGAGAGGGTTGCTTAACGCTTATAAGAAAGCATATAACGGTAAGCAAAACGCTGAAGTTGTTTTTAATGAAGAAAAAGCCGAAATTACTTTAGTGGCTAAGTCTTTGGTTGTTTCTGAAATTGATCCAGAAGCTGAACCGGGAACACAAATTACACTTGCGGAGGCTAGAGAGTTAAAGAAAACCGCAAAAATCGGTGATATTATTGAAGAAAAAATCACACCAAAGAATTTTGGTAGATTAGCAGCTTCCACAGCAAAACAAATGTTGACGCAAGGATTAAAGCAACTTGAAAGAGAAAGAAATATGGAATATTTCACTGATAAAGTTGGTGAGATGATAAGTGCTGAGATTGTGCAAATCAGTGATGAGTTCGTAACGCTTTTTTTAGGAAAAGATACGGAAACTTCAATTCCTTCAAGAGACTTGTTGCCAAGTGACTTATTTGTTGGTAATAGAATTAGCGTTTATATAACTAAAGTAGAAGAAACTACTAAAGGACCTAAGGTTTACGTATCAAGAACTGATCGTAATTTAGTTAAGCGTTTAATGGAAAATGCTATTCCTGAACTTAAAGATGGCGTTATTGAAATTATCGGTTTAGCAAGAGACCCAGGAGACAGATGTAAAGTATGTGTAGCTTCCAATAATCCGGATGTTGATCCAGTTGGAGCTTGTTTAGGTCGTAATGGCGTTAGAATTAAAAGTGTTATCGATAGTTTGAATGGTGAAAAAATGGATATTTACAAGTATAGTGATGATCCAAAAGAATTGATTTCAAATTCAATTCAGCCAGCTAAAACAATCGCCGTTATCATCAATGTTAAAGATAAATCTGCTTTAGCCATCGTGCCGGATGATCAATTATCATTAGCAATTGGTAAAAAAGGTCAAAATGCAAGATTAGCCGTGCAATCATGTGGATGGAAGATTGATATTAAACCAGAAGCAGATGCTTTGGAACAAGGTATTAAATTCTAAAGAAGGTGAGATAAATGAAACCAAGAAAAATCCCAATGCGCAAATGCGTAGTAACTGGAGAAAGATTTGAAAAGAAACAACTTATGAGAATCGTTAGAACTCCAGAGGGAGTGGTTATCTATGATAAAACTGGGAAAGCTAATGGTAGAGGTGTTTACGTATCAAAAGACCCTTTAGTTATTGAAAAGGCTAAGAAAACAAATGTTTTAAAAAAGCATTTAGAAACTGACATTCCAGATAGTATCTATGAGGATTTATTAAAGGCTTTAAACAATGAATAAAGAACAAGTATTAAACCTATTGGGTTTATGTCAAAGAGCGAGAAAATTAGTTTCTGGAGAGATGTTTTCTTTAGAAAAAATTAAATCAAAGGAAGCAAAACTAGTTTTTTTAGCTAGTGATGCCGGCGTAAATACGCAAAAAAGAGTAAGAGACAAATCTTCATTTTATGAGATTCCTCTTATCGATGATTTATCAACCGATGACTTAAGTAAGGCAATTGGTAAAAACAACCGCAAGGTTATAGCGATTATCGATAAGGGTTTTGCGGAGAAAATGAAGATGTAAACAATTTTATTAAGAAGAGGTGGTCATATGTCGAAATATATAGCCAAAAAGAAGTTTAACAAAAACAAAGAAGACTATGTTGAAAAAGAAAACAATCTAATCAATAAGAAGAAAAAAGCAGCGAAGCCAATTAAAACTCACGTAACGTATAAGCCGGGAATGACAGTTTTACAACTAGCTGAAGAAATGGATAAGCCGGTAACGGAGATTATTAAGAAATTAATGTTCTTAAGAGTTATGGCAAATCAAAATCAAGAAATAAGTCGTGAAAACGCAGAATTATTAGCGATGGAATACAGTCTTGATTTTCAAGATGAAGTTATAACTGACGTTACTCGTTTTGACGAAATGGAAGATACTGACAAACCTGAAGATTTAGTTAATCGTCCTCCTGTAGTAACGATTATGGGTCACGTTGACCATGGTAAAACAACATTACTAGATAATATTAGAAATGCCAGAGTTGTTGATACTGAAGCTGGTGGAATAACCCAACATATCGGGGCTTACCAAGTAGAGAAGAATGGTCAAAAGATTACATTTATTGATACTCCTGGTCATGCCGCATTTACTGAAATGCGTGCTCGTGGAGCAAGAATTACTGATATCGTTGTATTAGTTGTTGCAGCTGACGATGGTGTTATGCCACAAACAAGAGAAGCTATTGATCATGCGAAAGCTTCGAAATGTTCGATAATTGTCGCTGTTAATAAAATGGATAAACCAGGTGCTAATCCCGATCGAGTGAAACAAGAATTAGCAGACCTGAATCTTCTTCCAGATGATTGGGGCGGTGACACACCTTATTGCTTAATATCAGCTTTGAAAGGAACAGGAATCGATAACTTGCTTGATACCATTCAATTGGTAGCAGAAATGCTTGAATTAAAAGCTAATCCAAAAAAAGAAGCTGTCGGGACTGTTATTGAAGCAAAACTTGATAAAGGTAGAGGTCCAGTTGCCACTATTTTAGTGGATAACGGATCATTAAGAGTTTCCGATAACTTTGTTGCTGGATCAACTTATGGAAAAGTAAGAGCCATGACTAATGATATTGGTAAACAAATATCTGAAGCTTTACCAGGACAAGCAGTTGAGATTATCGGCTTAGCTGATGTTCCAAGTGCAGGGGATCCTTTTAAAGTTTTCGCGGATGAGAAAACTGTTAGAGATATTGCTACAGAAAGAGCACAAAGACAATTTGATAAACAACATTCAAATAAACAAGCTGTTTCATTAGAAGATTTCTTTAGTCGTGCTGAAGGTAAGTTAAAAGAATTAAAACTTATTATTAAAGCTGATGTTCAAGGATCTATTGAAGCTTTCAAGGGTTCAATAAATAAAATTACTGTTGAAGGTGCTTCCATCGATATCGTTAGAACTGGTGTTGGTGCAATAACTGATACTGATGTTTTATTAGCTGAAGCTTCTGAAGCAATCATTATTGGATTTGGTGTTGGTACACCAAGTACAGTTCGTGATCTTGCTCAAGAAAAGAGTGTTGAGATTAGAACTTACCGTGTAATTTATGAAGCGTTAGATGATATTGAAGCCGCTATGAAAGGTCTTTTAGACCCAGTGTTTGAACAATCAGTAATCGGCGAAGTTGAAGTTAGAGAAACTTATAATGTCTCTCGAGTTGGAACAATCGCTGGCTGTATGGTAACAAATGGTGTCGTTAAGAAAAATTCAATCGTAAAATTAGTTCGTGACGGTAAAATTATCTTTGAAGGTAAACTTGGGTCATTAAAAAGATTTAAAGATGATGTCAAAGAAGTTAAACAAGGTTATGATTGCGGTTTAACGCTTGAAAACTACAATGATTTAAAAATCGGAGATGTAATTGAAGTCTACATGATGAAAGAGGTGGAATAATGGCAAAAGTTAGTCATTTAGAAACTAATGTTCAACGCGTAGTAACAGAGATTCTAAGAGATGAAGTTAAAGATAATCTAGGTTTCATTACGATAACTGGTGTAAAGATTACCAATGAGTTATCTTATATGTATGTATATTACACTGTTTATGGTGATGAATTGGTTTTAGAAAAAACTCATAATGCATTGGAAAGAGCCAATGGTTTTATTAAAAATCAAATAGCTCAAAGAGTAAAAATGCGTAAAGTGCCTACTTTAATTTTCAAATACGATGAATCATATAATCGTGGACAAAAAATTGACAATATTATTAGAAAAATTAAGTAATTAAAAAAAGACTGTAGTGGGAAATAATCACTACAGTCTTTGTTTCAATTGCAAGTAATATATCTTTTTGATATAATTTGTATAGTATGAATGAAAAAATAAAAAATAAGTTAAGTCAGTTGCCAGAAAAACCTGGTACATATCAAATGTTGGATGTCACAGGCAAAATCATATATGTAGGAAAAGCAAAGAACTTGAAAAGAAGAGTGAGTTCTTATTTTGTTGGTGCTCATGATGAAAAAACAACTAGATTGGTAAGAGACATCGATGATTTAACTTTTATCATCACCACAACCGAAAAAGAAGCATTTCTTCTTGAGCTAGCGCAAATCAAGAAAAATTTACCGAAGTACAACATCAAACTGATGAGTGACAGTACTTACCCTTATATTGAAGTTACTAATGAAAGACATCCAATCATTAGAACGACAAGAGATGTTGTTGGGAAGAAAGGTAATATATTCGGACCCTATCCAAATGCTTTTTACGCTAATGAAACTGTAAAATTATTAGATACAATCTTTCCTTTTAGGAAGTGTTCCAAATTTCCTAAGAAAGTCTGTTTGTATTACCATATAAAGCAATGTCTTGGACCTTGTGAGTTTGAAGTTAGTGAAGACACTTATAAAGACTTGATTAAACGAGTAAGAAGTTTTCTTTCGGGAAATACTAAAGAATTTATTGATGAGTATGAAGAGAAAATGAACATGTATTCTCAAAGACTTGAATTTGAGAAAGCTCAAGAGTGTAAAGATTTAATTATCGCAATTAAAAAAACGACTGAGCAGCAACAAGTAATTTTCAACGATAATCTCGATCGAGATATTGTAAATTTCGTTACTTATGACAATTATGTTTCAATCAATATTTTATTTATGAGAAATGGAAAGTTGTTATTTTCCAAATCAAAAATCTTTACTTATTACGGGATTGTCGAAGAAGTATTATTGACATACTTAGCTCAGTTCTATGAACAAAATCCATTGCCAAAAGAACTGTTATTACCACATGGTTATAACTATGAATTGTTTGATGAGGTATTGGGAAATATCATTATCACACCGCAAAGAGGAAGAAAAGTAAAACTATTGGAAATGGCTTTAGAGAATGCTTCATCCCATTTGAACAACAATTTATCAGCGTTCTTAAATAAAGAAAAAAAGACAATAGGCGCTTTAACAGAACTAGAGAATATCTTAGATATTGATTCGATAAAACGGATAGATATCTTTGATAACTCACATACCTCTGGTCAAAATCTAGTGAGTGCTATGGTTGTCTTTACTAATGGATTACCAGATAAGAATGAATACCGAAAGTATAAAATTAAGACAACTACCCAAGCAGATGACTATCAAATGATGAAAGAAGTGGTATATAGAAGATACCTTGCGGTTTTAATGGACGATTTACCAAAACCTGACCTGATTATTGTCGATGGGGGATTAATTCAATTAAGAGCCGCTAAACAGGTTTTGAATGAATTAAATTTTGATATACCTGTTATCGGTTTAAAAAAGAATGATCGTCATAAAACCGAGGCTATTATCACAAAAGCAGAAATGGAAATAGTATTGGATAAACACACTAATCTATATTCGCTACTTTATAAGATGCAAGAGGAAGTTCATCGCTTTGCGATCAGCTTCCAAAGAAACGTTTCAAATAAGACTATTTATGGTTCGATACTTGATACCATACCTAAAGTTGGCAAAGTCACAAAGACAAAATTGCTAAAAAAATATAAAACACTTGAAAATATTAAAAATGCATCAAGAGAAGAATTAAAAGAATTAAAGATTAGTGAAGAAGCTATTGATAATATCTATTTAGCATTAAAACAAACTACTTAAGAATTAAGAGGGTGATTGATTTTGGAAGAATACATCTTTGGAATTATACATGGTGTAATTGAGTCAAAGAGAATAATCGCAATTAAACAGGCAAAACGAATAAGATTTTATTATATGAGTAAATCTATGTTCAAGCAATTCATGCAGTATTTTCAACCGGGAATTTATATTTTTATGAGCATTAAATCTCAAGAGAGATTATACCGTGGATTAATTGTGCAAAATATCGTTGCGATCGATAAATTATTGGCTCCCAATAAGAATAAACCAACAATATATTATGATATCTCAATTATTAAATCAGGAATAAAATCACTGGTAAATCAGAATCGAAATCGCCTTTTTATTGACTTTGAGATGAGTATGCCACCATATAGTAATTATCAAAACTTTGTATCCGAGATTATTCAAGTTGGTTACATTGTTACCGATGAATATGGCAATAAACTTGAAGAATTTTCAAGTTATATAAAACCGAAGTTAGTTCCAGAAATTTCTATTAGAACAAAAAAATTCTTACATATCGATCAAAGCAATGTAGATGGTGGAAATACTTATGAGTTTCTTCATAAGAATTTATTAGATATTCAAAAAAAATATAATCCAATCGTCTATGTTTGGGGTAAGAACGATCAATTAGAATTAAACAAGTTAAACCGGATTCATAAACTAAACAATTTTACAAAACATATGCAATTCATTGATTTATTAAATTTGCATAAGTTATACTTTGGATTGAAAAATGATTTAGGTTTGTTTAATGCATATAATATATATTCTAACGAAGATTTAACGAAACAAAAGCATGACGCGTTAGAAGATGCTTTAGTAACTAAAGAAATTTTCTATGCTTTTAAAGAAGTATGTAATAATCGAATGACAGTGAATGTAATATAAAGAAAAGATGACGAAATTCGTCATCTATTTTTATAACACCATAATAACTGGCATGATCATCGGTTCTCTTCTTGTTTCTTCAGAAATATATTTTCTTAAGGATTTGATAATATCATTTTTAATACCTGACATATTTAGTTTGTGTTTAGGGTTTAAATATTTATCAGTAACGTCTAAGATTATTTCTTGCATATCTTTTGTCATCTTATCATTTTCCTTTAGATAAATGAAACCTCTAGATATGATATTAGGAGTACACATAACTTCATAGTTTTCCTGAGATATTGTTAAGATTACTGATAGAAGTCCATCTTCAGAAAGCTCTCTACGGTCTTTTAAAACTAAGGATCCAACCTCACCGATACTTTCACTATCAACATAAACGTCAGATGTTTTTATCTTGGTTTTAATATAAGCCTTATCATTAGATAAAGCTAGCACATCGCCATTTTCCATGATAAATGTATTTTCTGGTTTAACACCGGTGTCGATTGCTAATTTGGTGTGTAGTTTTAACATTCGATACTCACCATGGATTGGCATAAAGAATTTAGGACGCATTAGTTTAAGCATCAACTTAAGTTCATTTTGACCACCATGACCAGATGCATGAACATCAGCAAATGGTGATTGAGTGATTACATTAGCTCCGCGTTTGTAAAGCATATTAATTGTTCTGTTAACACTCTCTAGATTTCCAGGAATTGGAGAAGAAGATAGAATAACGGTGTCACCAGGAATGAGTGAGATTTGACGGTGAGTGTTAGCGGCGATTCTTGTTAGAGCAGCTAATGGTTCACCTTGTGATCCAGTACAAAGTATTGTTAGATTCTTATCTCTAATTTCGGATTTAGTTCTAGTGAAAATAAAAGTACCCTTAGGGGCTTTTATATATCCCAACTTATATCCTACATCGATATTTTTAGTCATCGATCTCCCAAATACAGCAATTTTACGATTTGTGAAAACTGAAGCTTCGACAATTTGTTGGATGCGGTGAATATTTGAAGCGAATGTCGAAATGATAATTCTGCCGTCAATGGATTCAAACATTTCTTTGATGTTTTCAGAAACTACTTTTTCAGAAGTTGTGAAATCTTCTATTTCAGCATTTGTTGAGTCAGATAAAAGACATAAAACACCTTCTTCACCGATTCTTGCCATTTTTTGATAGTTAGAATCATTTCCTGTTGGAGAAAAGTCAAACTTAAAATCGCCAGTATGAATTATATTTCCTACTGGAGTCATAATCTTTAGACCAAAGGAATCGGGAATTG
>PGXI01000064.1 GCA_002839125.1 Tenericutes bacterium HGW-Tenericutes-5 | reverse complement strand
TCATTAAATATTTTTTCGGCTAAAGCTTTCTTCTTTAGTAATTTTACTTCTAAAAAGGCTTCTTGGAAGTCTTTATCATCAACGAAAGCTAATAGTTTTTCTAATTCACTAGGATTTTTCTTGAAACCTTCACCTATTTTTGATGCGATTAAAGCTGTTAACTCCTTATTTGAGTGAAGAAGCCATCTTCGATGAGTTATTCCATTAGTTACATTATTAAACTTTTCTGGATATAAGTCATAGAATTTCTTCATTTCAATATTCTTTAAAATATCGGTGTGAAGTTTAGCAACCCCATTAACTGAGAAACTAGTAACGATGCATAGATGAGCCATTCTCACTACTCCATCACCGATGATGGCTAGTTCTCTTATTAGTTGTTCTTTTTCATAACCATATTTTTCTAATAACTCTAATGTGAATCTTCGGTTAATTTCTTCAATTAATTGATAGATTCTTGGAAGTAAAGGTCTCATGATATCAATTGGCCATTTTTCTAATGCTTCAGCTAAAATTGTATGATTTGTATAAGCAACAACTTTAGTCACAATCGCCCAAGCTTCATCCCACTCCATATTTTCTTCATCAAGAAGTATTCTCATTAATTCAGGAATAATCAAGGTAGGATGTGTATCATTGATATGCATTACAACATGATCTGCTAAGTTTGATAAAGTATTAAATTTTTTCTTATGCTCTTCAGTTATACTTTTAACTCCAGCAGCAGATAAGAAGTATTGTTGCTTAATCCTTAATTGTTTACCTTCGTATGTTGTATCATCTGGATACAAAAATCCAGAGATTTTTTGAAGTTCAGTTTCGTAATCGAATGGAGATCTGTTTTCCGGGTATTTTTTTGCCGGTTCGGCATTCCAAAGTCTTAAGTAATTAACTATGCCATTATCAGCACCTACAATTGGTACATCATATGGTACGGCGCGAATTACTTCAGCTGGATGGTAGACCATTTTTGAATTTTCCCAATTAACATAACCAAAGAAAGGAATATCAACTGATTTTTCTTGTCTTCTAATCTCCCAAACATAACCGTCATTTAACCAGTTGTCTGGGCGTTCTTCTTGATAGCCATTCTTTATTTTTTGGCGAAATAATCCATAACGATAACGAATGCATTGGCCGTAACCTAAAATACCAAGTGATGCCATCGAATCTAAGTAACAAGCTGCTAGTCTGCCAAGACCACCGTTTCCAAGACCGGGATCAGATTCATAATCTTCTACTTCGTTTAAATCAAAGCCCATTTCTTTAAAACCGTCTTCGCAAACATCTCTGATACCCATATTCATTAAATTGTTGGTAATAAGTCTACCCATCAAAAATTCCATTGAGAAGTAATAGACTTTCTTTTCAGAAGTTTCACTGATTATTTTTTCTGTATTTAGCCAATCTTTAGAAATTTCTTCCTTTACTAATTGCCCTAATATATTATATCTTTCTCTAATTGTAGAGTCAGATATGTCTTTGTAGTAAGTCTTTTTTAATTTTTCTTTAAAGGCTTTTTGAAAACTGTCTTTAGTTTTAAATACACCTAATCTCATAATATTCACCTCTTGTTTATTATACCATTTTTACTGCTTATAGTGATATTTTGCTTTACATGACAACGGTTTCTTATTATATCATTTGATATAATTCTAAGTATTTTTTCGCTGAATCTGTCAGTGAAAATCTCGAATTCATCGCGTTGATTATTAATTGGTTCCAATCAGATTTATTATTCTTGTGTAGATTAAAGGCGTTGTTAAGTTGGAATAATAAATCTCTTGTATCATAATTAAAGAACTTAAAGCCATTGCCACGCTTGCTTGAGGTATCAAAATTATCGATTGTGTCATTTAATCCCCCGGTTTGTCTTACAAGCGGAATCGTTCCATAACGAAGGGCAATCATTTGTCCGATGCCACAAGGTTCATATCTTGATGGCATTAAGAAAACATCAGCTCCCGCGTAAATATAGCTTGGTTTAGTTGCATCATATGTTAGGTTTATACTTACTCGGTCTGGGAATCTTTCTTTTAAAGTTTTTAGTTGTTCGAGATAAACTTCATCGCCAGTCCCAAGAATAACAAACTCAATTTCTTGATTTTCAAGAATTTGATGAAGTGCTGGGATTATGATTTCAAAGCCTTTTTGTTCAACGATTCTTGAGACCATACCGATAATTAAATAGTTATCGCCTTGGTTGATATTTAGCCTTCTTTGAAGGTCAATTTTATTGACTTTTTTAGCAGTAAAGACATTTACAAGATTATACTTCATGGCGATTTCTAAATCTTCAGCTGGATTTACATCCTTGCTTAAACCATTTAGAATTCCATAAAAATCTCTAAAACGTTTATTGATTATCTCCACTAGATTTTTTGAATAATACTCATAGCGCAGTTCATCCTTATATGTTTCTGAAACAGTTGATATTTTAGTAGCGTTATTGAGACCGATTTCCATAAAGTTTAATTTACTTAGTCTTGTGTATTGAAGTGGATTATCTATCTCTAGTTTTCTTAAAATATCTAGATCATAGATGCCTTGATATTCAATATTATGAATGGTCATCAAGGTTTTAATATCTATGTTTCTTATTTTTAGCAATAGTGGCAATAAGCCTAAATGCCAGTCGTGGATATGAATGATATCTGGATGTTCATCAATAGCATCTAAGAATGATAGAGCCGCTACAGTGAAAAATGCGAATCGATCGCCGTCATCTTCATAACCGTAGATTTTTTCTCTTTCAAAGAAATCATAGGATTCGATAAAATAATATACCGTATTGGTATTTGTGATTGTATATAGATTCACTTTATACATTTTATTATCATATTTAACTGAGTTAGATACTTTTAGTTCCAATAACAAATCATACTTTTCTTTTATCTGTGGATAAAGCGGTAACATCACTTGTGATTTTTTACCCATATTTGAGAACTCTTCTGCTAAAGCTCCGACAACATCTGCTAAACCACCGGTTTTAATATACGGATAACACTCGGCGCTCAATTGTAAAATTGCGAGTTTCTGATGGGTTGTGACGATTTGCTTTTTCTCGGACACGAAGATTTCATCTTCTTCTCCGGTCACAACTGATCCTTTTAACACTTTGGTTTCTTTATCAAAGATTGAATATTCAACTAAGGCATCATTTTCAATAACAGATTGATTCATAATAATTGAATCTTTAATTTTCGCGCCGTAATGCACCTTTACTTTACGGCCGATAATCGAATTTTCTACCTCACCTTCAATCACAGCCCCCGAAGCGATGATTGAATTTTTTACTTTTGCGAAATCACCATATCTAGATGGAGCTGACATTGTTTCTTTTGAATAGATAGGTCTTGATTCTAAGAATAACTGCTTTCTGACCCACGGTAATAGGATTTGCATATTGGCTTCATAAAGTTCGTTTGCGGAATTGATATTATAGGAAAATGTATCAATCACTATGGTGTGCTTCTTAATGCTTGGTCCATAGTCAAAGACATCCGATAAATTACGGAAAGCGATTTGATCATAGTTTTCTATGTATTCAAGCAATAATTTTTTGGAAATTATATAGGTTTTTAATACTTTACGCATGTCTGATAAAACTTCAGTCAAATCAGCTTCATACTTTAGATGTTCTTCTAAAAATTGGTAGTAATCAACATTCCAAACCATATTAGCTGTAGTTATAATGGCATATTCTTGGTTACTACGAAAGAAATATTCGATGTGTTCGTACATTCTTTGAAAACTTATTTCATTTTCTAAAGTAATACTTAAATTTTTTGGTGGCAGAATAAAGATTCCGTCATGTCTTCTACTTAAATCCCATCTATCCCCACTACCGATATGGTCAGATAAAGAGCGGTAATTTCCATAAGGAAAAATCGCAACATTATTAATTCCGGAGTTTTTACAATTTGATAAAGTAAAGTCAATCAAACGGTATTTCCCTCCGAATGGAATAGCTCCGGGTACCCTATGACGAGTTAATTTTGAGAAGTTGCCTCTAGAAGTAGCGTCAACAACTAAGAATAAATCTCTCATTTGATTTCACCTACTTCCAAAAGGTTGTCTTCTGTTAACAGACAAACTTCGTTTGATGAATAATGATAGTTATCAGGGATCTCAACATCTTGATTGACTATAACCTTTTTAAGATAAACATTATTTCCAATCTTAACATTTGGCAAGATAACCGAATCTTCAACTGTTGAGTTAAGTCCTACAACAGTAGAGTAAGCAAGCGTTGAATGATCAACTTTACCAGCTATAATCGATCCGTCAGCGATTACACTTGAAGTAACGCTACCGGTATCCATAACAATATGCGGAGGTAGATTTAATGATTTTGAAAAGATGGGGAAATTCTTACTTGAATTGAGGCCCAAAAAGTTAAAATCTTCTAATAGATCCATATTGGAATTATATAGAGAAAGTATCGTTCCGACATCTCTCCAGTAATCTTTAAAAATATGAACTGCTAAATCCCTCTTCATTCTCAAGCAATGAGGAATTATATCCTTACCGAAATCAGTCAAATCTTCTTCTTCCTCACGGTTGAATAGTTCTTTTAATACACTTGTAGAGAAGATGTATATTCCCATAGATGCTAGGGTGGATTTTGGATTTGTAGGTTTTTCCGTAAAGTTTATTAAACGATTATCCTCATTAATTTCTAGAATTCCAAACCGACTTGCTTCTTTATAACTAATGTTTGTAGCAGCTATTGTTACTTCAGCTTTTTGTTCAATATGAGTTTTTAGCATTTCGTTATAATCCATTTTATAGATATGGTCACCGGATAGAATTAAAACGTATTCAGCCTTATATTCTTCGATGAAACGATAATATTGTTTAATAGCGTGAGCAGTACCTTTTTGCCACAAAACGTCTCCTTGTTGAGAGTAAGGAGTTAAAAACCTTATTCCGCCATCAATATAATCTAAATCCCATGAAGCGCCAGAACCGATATAGTTCATTAGTTCAAAAGGTTCATATTGAGTAACGATGCCAACAGTTGAGATAGTAGAGTTGGAGAGATTGCTTAAAGTGAAATCAATAAGGCGATATTTCGCCCCAAAAGAAACAGCTGGTTTAGCTATTTTTTTAGTAATATCGCCTAATCTTGTACCTCTACCACCGACTAAAATCATTGCTAGCATTTTTTTCATATAGTTTTCACCTATCTTTTGTATTTGATAATAGAAATTGCTAATGGTGCAACGTTTAAAGTTATTGATTGTTTATATCCGTGATTGAAGATTTCTTCAGTTTTAAGTATTTCACCGTTATAGATATTTGATCCTCCATATATTTCCTTATCAGAGTTTAATATTTCTTCATAAGTACCAGATTCAGGTACGCCAATCCGAAATTCTGTATAAGGAGTTGGAGTCATATTTAAAACAACTATGCAATGATTTAATTTGTCCTTACCAAAGCGGACAAAAGAAAATATTGATTGATCATAATTGGTTTGGTCAATCCATGTAAAACCTTCTTTTGCGTGATCTAACTCATAGAAACAGCTATGATGATTGTATACCGCTATTAAGTCTCTAACAAAACGATTAGCTCCGTTATGCATTGGATACTCTAATAAATGCCAATCAAGTTCTTCTTTATCTTTCCATTCATGCATTTGGGCGAACTCGCCTCCCATGAAAAGAAGTTTTTTACCCGGATGAGTAAATTGCAAGCCCATTAGAAGCCTATAATTAGCAAATTTTTGCCAATAATCTCCAGGCATTTTATCAACTAAAGATTTTTTGCCATGAACAACTTCGTCATGAGATAACGGTAAGATGAAATTTTCTGAATAAGCATAAACCATTCCAAAAGTTATTAAATCATGATGATATTTTCTATAGATTGGATCTTTTGCAAAATATCTTAAAGTATCATTCATCCAACCCATATTCCATTTGTAGTCAAAACCAACCCCACCATCTAAAACACCTTTAGTAAGGTTAGGGAAAGTTGTAGAATCTTCGGCGAATAGCAACACAGAATAATCTTTTTCTTTAACCGCATAAGATAAGTTCTTAAGAAATTCTATTGCGCCATGATTGGTCCCTACGTGCATGTTTCCTAGATAGTAAATAATGTTTGAAACTGCATCAATTCGGAAACCATCAATGTGAAAATAATCCATCCAAAAGTACGCGTTGGAGATTAAAAAGCTTTTAACAATACCTTTACCTAAATCTAAATTCACCGTTCCCCAAACAACGTTTTCTCTGATATTATAGTCTTCATATTCATATAGTGGTTCTCCATCAAACATATAAAGACCATGCGCATCCTTACAAATATGTCCTGGTACCCAGTCCATGATTACACCAATATTATTTTCATGACATTTGTCGATTAAATACATTAGATCTTTCGGTACTCCAAATCTTGATGTAGCGCTATAATAACCAGTTCCTTGATAACCCCAAGATTCATCCAAAGGATGTTCTACAACCGGCATAATCTCAATATGGGAAAAACCATGTTTCTTGACATAAGGTATTAATAGGTCAACTAGTTCGTTATATTTATGAAAAGAGCCATCTGGTTTTGTCATCCAACTACCCAAGTGAAGTTCATAGACAGACAATTTATCTTCAAAGTGATTGATTTTTTTACGGTTATTTATGTAAGTGTCATCATGCCAAACATATCCATCAATATCATATACCTTTGAAGCAGTTTCGGGACGGTTATCTGAAAAGTAAGCATATGGATCTGCTTTGAAGATTGTTGCTCCATAAGCAGTAACGATACAGTATTTATATTTAGTCCATTCACCAATACCTTCAATATATAAATGATAGATGCCAAAATCATCTTCTTTTTTCATTACATGAGTTCTTGAGTCCCAATTATTGAATTCACCCACCACAGAAACAACTTTAGCGTGTGGAGCATAAACTCTAAAATCGACACCAGTAATATTTCCTGATTCGTCTTTGACTAAATGTGAGCCAAATAGCTTGTACGCTTCTTTTAATCTGCCTTCATTAAATAAAAATAGATCCAGTTCGTTCATACTTTTTTTAACTCCCTTTTATAGGTATTTTTTGATATTGGTATATTGATAGCCTTTAGCCAATAATTTTTGGATAAGATATTGATTCAATGGTGTTTTTAAATCTTTTTTATGATATTGTTCTTTAAGTTTTAATAATTCTTTCTTTAAAGCTTCTTCTTCATTTGCTTCATCATGAAGAACTTTATCTTTAATATCCAGAAACGAGATAACTTCTTCGTAATCAAAACCTTTATTCAATATTGCTGTTAGAAGATTTTTTTTGACGATTAAATAGGGTTTGTTTTTAATGGCTCTTAGTTTCTTTTCAAACCAGTATTCAATGTTTTTAGTTCTTAAATCTTTAGGGTAATTATTGAGATATTTCAAAATCAATATATCTGATAAACCTTTAGTTCTTAAATCATCATGGATTTTTCTTGGCCCAATTTTCTTATAATTTATCGACTCTGAAACATAGTTTTCTGCGTATAAATCATCATTCAACAATCTAAGTTTTTCCAGTTTCGTTAGAAAATAACCCATTTCATCAACTTTTAATTTATCGAGATACATAAATATTTCTTTTTTTGTTCTTGGTTTAAATAATGCATATTTAAGTAGTTTTTGATAGATAGAGTCCTTATTAATTGCATTTAGAAGTTTTTTATATTGTTCGTCTAAAAGTTCTTTTCCGGATAAAAGTCGATATTCAATGATTATGTCTTCACTGACAAGGTATTCAGTCTCATGAGAATCTTTGCTGATTGTAACTAGATAATTTTTCCCTTTTTTCCTTAGTTCTTGAACTTTAATCATTTTTTTTACATAACAATTTCCACTTGAAACTTTAATTCCATATTTTGTAGATGTAGTAGGAGATACTGCAATGGATGATGTCTTTAAATAAGAAGGATACCATAAATAATCATAAACAGATGTCCCGCCTGTTACAACGGGATTTAAAATAATAGTATCTCCTTTATTAATAGTATCGTCTAAA
>PGXI01000063.1 GCA_002839125.1 Tenericutes bacterium HGW-Tenericutes-5 | reverse complement strand
GAAAGTTTATAGACAACTTTCTCTTTTTTTGTTATAATGTTACAGTAGATTGGAGTTGGACTTCTTTTGGCTATAGAATTAGGAAAAATCAATCGTTTGGAAGTAAAACGAGAAGCCGATATCAGTTATATTTTGACTGACGGGGAACAAGAAATATTTTTACATAAAAAGGAAGCGGAAAGAGCTTATGAGATCGGTGAATTAATCGATGTTTTTTTGTATGATGATAATCAAGCAAGAATAACAGCTTCCACTAAACCTCCATCTGTAAGTATTGGTGAAACGGCACTTTTAAATGTTGTTTCAACTAATTATAATTACGGTGCTTTTTTGTATTATGGAATGGTCAAAGATTTGTTATTGTCAATCGACGATTTGCCCAAGAGCCATCGACTTTGGCCTAAACCTAACGACAAACTTTTCGTAACAATGAAAGAAAAGCACGGAAGATTGTTTGCACATCTTTTGACGCGTCAAGACATGCGCGATATGTATGACACAGACGAAGAATTACTTGTTAAAGAATATTATGATATCTATCATTTATTATATTTAGAGAACGGAATTATTGGCTTTACAGAAAATGGAACGGAAGTATTTATCCATAAGAACAATTACCGTGATCTACCGAGAATTGGTCAAAAATTAAATGTTAGAATCTTAGCTAAAAACGAATATAATTATACGGGGACTTTAATAGCCCAAAAGGAATTGATGTTGGATAAGGACGCCAATATCATTTATCAATACCTGCTCGATAACGATGGTGAAATGCCTTTCACAGACAAGAGTGACGTTGATGAGATTTATCAGGTATTCAAGATGAGCAAGAGCGCTTTTAAGCGTGGTTTAGGTCATCTTAAAAAAATGGATGCAGTTGAACTGAATCCAAACGATACTAAAATAAAAAAGGTGAAATAAAATGGGAAGAGCACATGAAGTAAGAAAAGCAGCTATGGAAAAAACGGCTGCAGTAAAATCAAAACTATATGCAAAATTTGGTAAAGAAATTTATATGGCTGCTAAAACTGGTGGACCAGATCCTGATAGTAATTTAAATTTAAAGAGAGTTATTGAAAGAGCGAAACAAAATCAAGTACCTGCTGATGTTATAAAACGTAACATTGAAAAAACTAAGAGCGGTATTGGTGAAGACTATTCTCCTGTACGCTATGAAGGTTACGGTCCAGGCGGTTGTACATTGATTGTTGAATGTCTTACTGATAATGTTAATAGAACTTTTGGTGAAGTTAGATCATGTTTTACCAAAACCGGAAGTAGTTTAGGCGTGCAAAATTCAGTATCTTATCTTTATAAATATTGCGCTTATGTAACTTTTAGCGGTCTGACTGAAGATGAAGCTTTAGAAGCTTTAATGGAAAATGAATGTGAAGTTGAGAGTCTAGAAGCTGATGAAGATGTATTAACTGTAATTGGCGCACCAAGTGATTTAGATCATATTTTAGAAAGTTTAAAAGGGCTTGGCAAGGAATTAGAATTTTATAGTGATTCTGTTATTTGGTTACCAAATTCATATGTTGATTTAGATGAAGACAATATGAAGAAGTTTAAACATTTCTTGGCTATGACTGATCAAATCGATGATGTTCAAGAAGTTTATCATAACGTTAATTTAGACGAGGAGTAAGAAATGAATTTACCGAATAAACTAACAATGATTAGAATTTTTATTATTCCTTTTATTGTTATTATCTATTTTTTAAACAAACAAATTGATAATCTAGTGGCTAATTTAAGTCTCTATATCATGGGAGTATTGTTTATTGCGGCTTCTGTGACTGATTATTTTGATGGTAAGATTGCAAGAGCCAGAAATATCGTAACGACTTTTGGAAAGTTTATTGATCCGTTGGCCGATAAATTATTGGTAACGACAACATTGATATTGTTATCAAATTATTACTACACCAATTTAAACGGACTTTTCATGTGGATGCCGTTTTGGGTAGTGTTAATTGTGATTACAAGAGATTTGATTGTGACTTCCATAAGATTAGTGGCGATTAATGAAGGAACGATTGTAGCGGCAAAATCAAGCGGTAAGATTAAGACTGCTTTTACGATGTTAACAATTGTTTATTACTTCTTTATCATGCCATTTGGCGGTGACGTTATCAGCATCATTGGAATGATTATGACGATTATTTTTGTTTTGTTAACAGTTTATTCGGCAGTTGATTATTTTTTAAAGAATAAAGATATAATTTTTAAAGAAATTTAAGCTAAGCAAAGTATTATTTTTACTAGACTTATAAAAGGAGAAGTAATTGTATGGATGACAAACAAAGAGAAAAGAATTTAGAGTTAGCGATAAAAACGATTGAAAAAGAATATGGCAAAGGCTCAATCATGATCTTAGGTGAAAACAGAGCTATGGATATTGAAACAATATCTTCAGGTTCAATTTCACTTGATCAAGCTATGGGTGTATTTGGTTATCCGCGTGGTCGTATCATAGAAATCTATGGTCCTGAGTCTAGTGGGAAAACTACTTTTGCATTGCATGCAATAGCTGAAACACAAAAAGCTGGTGGATATGCAGCTTTTATCGATGCAGAACATGCACTAGATGCTGTATATGCGAAGAATTTAGGGGTTGATATTGATCAATTGATTCTTTCACAACCAGATACTGGTGAACAAGCGTTAGAGATTGCTGAAGCATTGATTAGAAGTGGTGCGATTGATATGGTTGTTATTGACAGTGTTGCGGCATTGGTTCCTGAAGCTGAGATCAGAGGCGAAATGGGAGATTCTCATGTTGGACTTCAAGCAAGACTTATGAGTCAAGCAATGAGAAAGTTGTCCGGTGCTTTATCGAAGAGTAAATGTATAGCGATCTTCATTAATCAAATCCGTGAAAAAGTAGGGATTATGTTCGGTAACCCAGAAACTACACCTGGCGGCCGTGCACTGAAGTTTTATGCTTCTGTTAGACTGGAAATTAGACGCGGTGAACAGATTAAAGAAGGTACTGATATTACTGGTAATAAAGCAAAAGTTAAAGTTGTAAAAAATAAAGTTGCAGCTCCATTCAAGACTTGTGAAGTCGATATCGTTTTTGGTAAGGGAATCTCTAAGACTGGGGAAATTGTTGATATTGCTTCCGATATGGAAATCTTGAAGAAGAGCGGTGCATGGTATGCTTATAAGGATTCTAAAGTCGGACAAGGTAGAGAGAACGTTAAGAAGTACTTAGAAGAAAATCCAGAAATATATGAAGAAATCTATACTGCAGTAAAAGCAAAAATGCAAGTTAAATGAGAAAACCATCTTGGTTTTCTTTTTATTTTTAAAGAAATTTATTTTAGAATTATTTAAGAAATATCTTTTGACTAGATAGGTCTTTTAATATATAATATAGGAGTAACAAAATTATTTTTATGTATATAATATTTTTATCATTTATATAAAAAAATTAAATCAGAAAGGGAGTATTAATAATGCCAGATGTATGGATTATTATTATTTCCAGTTCATTAGGTTTACTTGTTGGTGTACTACTAGGGTTTATTTTACGAGTTTCAGTAGTTGAAAAAGGCTTTCAAACTGCAAAGAATAAATCACAAAGTATAATTGACAATGCAACTACACAAGCGGAACGAATTAAAAAAGAAAAATTGTTAGAAGCAAGACAAGAGATTCATAATTTAAATTTGGAGAACGATAAAGTTTTAAAGGAAAAGAAGGCTAATGTAGCTGTTCTTGAGAATAAACTTCATCAAAGAGAAGAACTGTTAGAAAGACGTTCTTCTAATTTAGATAAACGTGAACTCAATTTGGATCGTAAGGAAGAAGTCTTAGACCAAAGAAAAGCCGCTGTTGATGAAAAGAACCTGGAATTGGAAAATTTAATCAAAGAACAAAATGAAAAGTTATTTGAAATTGCTAACTACACTGTAGAACAAGCACGCGAAATTATCATGGCTCGTGTAAAAGAAGACATGATAGCTGATATTGACCGCTTCATTAGAGATGAAGAGGAAAGAGCGAAAAATGAAGCTCAAAAGAAAGCAAAAGAAATTATTACCGGTGCTATTCAAAAGTTAGCACAAGATGTTACAGCGGAGACAACAGTTAGTGTTGTGGCATTACCAAATGATGAAATGAAAGGTCGTATTATCGGTAGAGAAGGCCGTAATATTAGAACCTTAGAAGCAATGACCGGAGTTGATTTAATTATTGATGATACTCCAGAAGCAGTCGTTTTATCTGGATTTGATCCGATAAGAAGAGAGATTGCTAAAAGATCACTTGAAGCTTTAATTCAGGATGGACGAATTCATCCAGCGAGAATTGAAGAAATAGTTGATAAGCAAAGAGTTGAAGTTGATCAATTCATTAGAGATAAGGGTGACGAAGCGGTATTTGAAACAGGTATCGGTAGAGTCCATCCGGATTTAACTAAATTGATTGGTAGAATGCATTTTAGATCATCATATGGTCAAAATGCGCTTAAACATTCAATTGAAACCGCATTTTTAGCAGGTAAGATGGCAGTTGAACTTGGTGAAAACGAAGTCTTAGCTAAGAGAGCGGGATTATTACATGATATCGGAAAGTCAGTTGACCATGAAATTGAAGGTTCACATGTGGATATCGGTTTACAATTAGCTAGAAAATATCATGAACCTGAAGCAGTACTGGATGCAATTTCATCCCATCATGGTGACATTGAAGCTACTACAGTTATCGGTGTTATCGTCGCTGCCGCTGATGCTTTATCAGCCGCTAGACCGGGAGCTAGATCGGAGTCATTAGAAAACTACATCAACCGCTTAACGCAATTAGAAGAAATTTCTTCCCAAGTTGCTGGAGTGGAATCAGCTTTTGCTATTCAAGCTGGTAGAGAGGTTAGAGTCATCGTTAGACCAAATGAAATCGATGATGAAAGAGCCCATGTAGTTGCTAGAGAAATCAGAACTCAAATTGAAGAGAAACTAAGCTACCCAGGAACTATTAAAGTAACAGTAATCCGCGAGACTAGAGCTCAAGATATTGCTAAATAAAATTAAGCCTTCCTGATAAGAATTTCTTGTTAGGAAGGCTAATCTTTTTAAAGGGAGTCGATAATTTTTGAAAATCTTATTTGTTGGAGATGTTTATAACGAACTTGGCCAAAAGGCATTCGATAAATATTTCCTAAATGTAAAGAATGAATATAAACCAAACTTTATTATTGTCAATGGTGAAAATATTGAAAAAGGTAATGGTTTGAGTGAGAAGACTTATAAAGACTATTTAACTAGAGGCGTTAATGTTTTTACGCTTGGTAACCATGCGTTTTCAAGACCTGATTATAAAGAGGTTTTAGAACTTCCTAATGTTGTTAGACCAGCAAATTATGGTAAGAACACTCCTGGTAAAGAATATGTCGTAATTAATTATAATGGCAAGAAAATCGCTGTGATTAACCTTATCGGTCGGATTTTTATGCATGACGCAACGGATAATCCGTTTACGAAGATGGATGAGTTGTTAGAAAGTATCGAAGCCGATTATATAGTCGTTGATTTTCATGCGGAAGCAACCTCAGAGAAGTATGCCTTAGCTCATTATCTAGACGGTAGAGTGAGTGCGATCATAGGTACTCATACTCATGTGCCTACAGCTGATAATATTGTTTTACCTAAGGGTACGCTTTATATCTCTGATGTTGGAATGACTGGAGCGAAGTATGGAATTATCGGTGGAGACGTTTCGCAAGGGATTAGAAAATTCTTATCAGGCGTTCCAGAAAGAGTCAAGCCACAAAAAGAATCACTATTACAGTTCAATGCTTGTTTCTTGGATTTAGAAATGAAGAAAATTGAAAGAATCAATATCTTTGAATGATTTGGAGGGTTATCGATGGACAGAATAAATAATAAGCCGGATTTACTGAATTATTGTTTTATCTAGGCAGGGAAGGATTCATTTTCCATATATCAAGCTTCGAGCAACGGGATGTTCCTCCTTCACTGAAGAGTTCAATTTCAGCTCCGGGGAAATCCCGGTCCTGAGATGCAGTTGTGCATGTCTGACCGTTTACAAATACTTCCACCATCTGCTTATCGATAAAGATGTGCATTATAACGGTCTTTCCAGCAGTGATATACGACGGACCGCTACCTTTATGTAAGACATTACCGTCAACACCGAACTCATTGGTTATAGAATCAAAATATATGCGGACAAAGCGTGACTTGTCTTCAGACATGCGGAATTTTAATCCAAACCGGGTGGCATCTCCTGGTTCAAATTCAGCAATGATCTCGACAGCATCACCGCTGTGGCTGATATTTATATCTGATTTTGAGCTGACTGGAAGATTTTTCCAGTAGCTGTGCTCTCCTCGCAAAATTTGCAGCTCAGGTACCGGCTCCTGGGATAAGCGGCCACCTTCAAGTTTAAGGATTCTCGGTATTGTGTGAACTCCCATCCATGGCAACAGGGAATTGCCACCTCCTCCCAGGCTATTCAACATTGCCATTATTATCCGCCTCTCACTTCCGTCTGGACCTTTATTATCAACGCATAAAGGATTAAAGCAATGAAAGGGATTGGTATAGTCCAGCAGCAATCCTTCCTGATTATCAGGAATGAATCTGATCTGATCGGTATCAAATTCACCAATCCAGTACCGGACAGGGAATCCTCCCAGAATCATAACATCTTTTTCACCATATGACAGGAGGTATGGAAATTCCATACCTCCTGTCTTGTCCCAGGAATGCGGATATTTCTGCTGTGCAAAGATCTCACCCAGTTCCTCCCAGGTTTCTAAATCCTTAGATGACCAAAGCATGACAGCGTCACCAAGAGTCCCTGCCCTGGCGCCTCCATAGCGTTTCGATGTAATTGAATGCCATGTGTCCCCTTCTTTCCAGGTATGTCCATCATGGTGATATCTGGTCAGCACGGGTTTCTTTTCTTCATAGGATATAAGTCCGTCATAGCTGCGCGACAATATACCACAGCCTCCCCAGGATGCTTTACTATAAGTTTGTGTAAGAGATCTATCCTTTGCATTGCTCCCGATCCCTGTATAAATGATGCAGGGTATTCCTTTTTCATCAAGAAAATGGTTCATGAGCCAAATGCCGAAGTTATCAAGCTCACAGTCAGCCCAGGGACCAATAGGCCACTGAGTCCAGTGTACCAGATCCTCACTAACATAATGATCCAGGCTGTTGTAGCTCAGCTGGGCATAGATGTTATGATAAGAAAAAACATGGTAAAGCCCATTAAAATAATAAGCTCCGGCAGGATCGAATATCCATCCGAATGGCTGTGTCAGATGAAAAGTTGGTCTCAAAGGATCCTCATCAGCTGTTTTACGCAGTGATTTCCAGAGTATATTACATTCAGCCGTATCCTTATCCAATGAGGCATCAAAGAATTTGTTATAATCTTTCACAGCTACTTCGAAAGGCCCTTCTGTTGCATCTGCATCTACCTTATTTACATTGCTAAGAATGGCAATCTGCTTATCTGACAAGAGTGAGTGCCATAAAGCTACAACTGCAATCTTTTTTATTCCCTTTTCACATGAACGAACAAAGTACTGGTCCATACCCTTGTGCCATCCATAAGCACCAAGGTATAAATCATTTAGAAAAGAAGAACACAATTCCTGGCTGACTGGAATGGAGCATTTCCGAATACCATTACAGAAAAAGTCCAGATATCCGTTTCCTGTCCGGATTATCAAGTCCAGCCATTTATTTTTGTCCACATTTGCCAGAGGTATTTCCCGGTAAACTTTGCCATTTTCTGTTTTAACTCCCAGAAATGCAATGGCCAGTCCTGACGGATGGATCCCCAGAGTCAGAAAATCTGAGAAGAAAAATGTCCCTGCAGCATCGTTATCCATCCAGGCTCTTACATAGAGGCTTACTTCATTTCCCTGAGGCCTGAGAACGCTAACTTTCTCAGCATCCATCGAAAGATGGCTACTCTGATCCAGTACAACTGCATAGTTCCATGCAGTAGTTTTCCATGAATTCGCATCTTCCAGAAAATCAAGCTTTTCAACCTTAACGTCTCCATTTAAAGTAAGAGGCAGAGGATTATTCTCCATACATTCTGGTGTCATATTCCAGACGACTTTGGCTTGATTCAGAAGATTTTTAAGGCTATTGTCAGAACTTAAGTCAGCAGCCCTTAATGAA
>PGXI01000062.1 GCA_002839125.1 Tenericutes bacterium HGW-Tenericutes-5 | reverse complement strand
AGTTATCAAACTCACCAATCATTAATCCATTAGTTATGATAACTCGAGGTGATTTTTTATCGGATGCAAATAATCCCAAAGGATGCCCTGACATAACTACCAAGGTTTGTTCGTCATTCATAATTTGTAAATATTTTTTAACAAGATGATATTGCATCCAGTTTTGCAACACACTACCAGTCTCGCCATAAGTAACTAGTTCATATGGATATAATGCAATATCAAAGTCCAAGTTATTATCAATCATAACTTGGAAAGCTTTACCCTCAATTGATTTTCCTTCATACTCATCAATCGGTTTACCGACGATATTCCCAGCAGGTCTAAAACGGTAACCATAGATTTTTCCTCTGGATAAAAGTTCTTCTAAAAATTCTTCAGCTACTTCATCGTGCCATTCTTCAGGTACATATCTAAGAGCGTTTTTTAAGGCTAATTCAGTTTCTTTTTCATTTAAAACGAACTCTCTTTTAGGAGCTCTTCTGATTCCTTCAATAAATTCTTTCTTCTTTGGCAATTCTTGAAAAATTGTTTTTAAGGTTATTCTTTCAACCATCAATCTCACCTCTTGTCATATCTAAAAAGATTTTAGTATTAATCATTTCTTTAATCTTATGAATTTTTTCATACATTATTACATCTTCATCAATAAAACTAACTTCACTTCGAATAAAATCGTAAATAACTTTTGTTTTTGGACTTAATGCTTTAGGGTCCCTAAAATCTATCGCTTGAAGAGCAGTAAATAATTCCATTGCTAAAACATCTTTTGTGTTATTAACAATATCAAGAGCTTTTCTAGCAGCGATCGTTCCCATGGATACATGGTCTTCTTGATTAGCAGAAGACGGTATTGAGTCAACACTTGCTGGATGTGCTAAAACTTTGTTCTCGCTTACTAGTGAAGCAGCGCTATATTGAACAATCATAAAACCAGAATTAATTCCCGGTTTTGTTACTAAGAATGGAGGAAGACCATTGCTTAAAGAAGCATTGACTAATCTTTCCAATCTTCTTTCACTTATATTAGCTAACTCCGCAACTGCTATACCTAAAAAATCCATTGCTAAAGCTACTGGTTGACCATGAAAGTTTCCAGCACTTATAACTTGATCATCTTCATGAAAAACTATAGGATTATCTGTAACGGCGTTCATTTCGTTTTGTAAAATATTTTCACAGTATCTAATTGCATCTAAACTTGCGCCAATCACTTGAGGAGAGCATCTTAATGAGTAAGCATCTTGAACTCTTTTCTCACCTTGTTTTGTCATTAGTTTTGAATCTAATAAAATGTTTAGCATTGCTTTAGAAACATCAATTTGTCCTTTTTGATTTCTTGCTTCATGGATTTTATGATCAAAAACATCAATAATGCCTTCTAACGCTTGCATTGTTAATGCTAGATTATACATAGATAGGTTAACTGATTCCAATGCTTTGATATAAGCGATTATTCCAACTGATGTCATAGCTTGAGTACCGTTTATCAAAGATAGTCCTTCTTTAGCTTGCAAATAAGCAATAGGTTTGATTTTAGCGCGTTTTAAGCCTTCAGACGCAGAAATCCTTTCGCCTTCATAAAAAACCTCTCCTAAGCCAATTAATGGCAATGCCATATGACTTAAGGGAGCCAAATCTCCACTGGCACCTAAACTTCCTTTAGAAAAAACAACTGGAGTAATTTTTTTATTCAAAAATTCTACCATCTTCTCAACAACTTCTAATCTAATTCCGCTATTACCTTTGATAAGTGCATTAACTCTAAGTAAAAGCATACCTCTAACAATACTTGCAGAAAAGACTTCACCAACACCACAAGCATGACTTTTAATTAGATTTTCTTGTAGTTTTGCTAAGTCACATTTATCTATCGATACGTCAGAAAGCTTACCAAATCCCGTATTAATTCCATATACTGGGCGCTCTCTTTCGATAACTTGTTCAATATAAGCTCTTGCCTCATTGACTTTTTCTTTGCTTTTTGAAGAAATCTCGACTAATTCATAGTCAAAAACTATTTTCTTAAAAACTTCAAAATCTAAATTTGATCCATTAATAATGTGCATATATAAGTGTAATCAAAATAAACAAAGGTTAATTTTGATTAACTCCCCTTTCTATAGATTTTTTTAAAAACTATCCATAAATATTATAAAAGTTTAAGGGTATAAAGTAAAGCGTTTTCATAAGAAGAGAAAAATAAAAAAGCGACAAATTGTCGCTTTATTTTCCTTCTGGTGCGCCATCACGGACTCGAACCGGGGACCCAATGATTAAGAGTCATTTGCTCTACCAACTGAGCTAATGGCGCGTGCATTACTATGATATAACAAAATGGCCAATTTGTAAATAAAAATTATTCCAAATTGAGGAATTTTTCCAATTCATTATACTTAATAAAGCGAATGCCACCAACATTATCTTCAATATTAACTACTACAGTATCTGATTCATTTAAATACCTGATAATTCTTTTTGATGTTGGATAAATAAGCACGATTTTTTTTAATTGTTTTTCAGTTTCAGTGTAATTTACAAACTCTTCAGCACCTTCAATAAAAATCGGTTTTGATTTTCTTGTCCATTGCTTCGGATTATTGTTTACGGTCCAGCGATTAATGTTTGTTATGATGAATTCATAATCGTCTTGGGCTAAAATTAATTTAATTATTGTTTTCTCTAATTCATTTTCAATAGCAAATTGAAAAACTGATTCACGATCAAAAATATCAACTGTAGATTTCGGTAACAATTCCAATAACTCTGTTTTTATGGATTCCAATGTTTTTTTATATCTAATTTTTATAAAAAGGTTTGCTGTAGCGACCAATATTAAAAATAGTACAACCGCTGGTATGAAGTATTCCCAAAACATAATATATACCTCTTTTCTTACTACTTATGATAACTTTTTATTGTCAATCAGTCAATAAAACAAAACAGAATAATAAAAAAAAGTTGTCAATTTTATTTTGACAACTTTTTTAAATATTTTGTTTTAATTATTCAGGTAAGCAAGCAAATAAGTCAGCTAATAATGTGTAATAAGATCCTGAACGAATTGTAACGCCAGCTAAATCATCAATTAGTGTAGTTCCGTCGATTGTACCACCACGTTGAGCTAGAGCAGCTAAATCTTCATTCCAACCATTTTCAGTTACATAATCAGTAATTAATGCTACTTGTTCGTACCATTCTAAAACTGCTGTAGAACCTGAAGATACCCAAGCGCCGTCAACGAATGTATATCCGCCGCCAACACCCTTCATACCATAGTCGTCGCCTAATTCTTGTTTAGTTTGAGTATTCCATGCAAATGTAGCACCAGTAGGTGAACCTTGAAGAACGTCAATTAGTAAATCAGTGAATTCACCTTCAGCGTTAACCATCATAGTAGCAATATATAGATCGTCTGCTGAGCAATAAATTGCTTGCATTTTTCCATCTTTTGCTAATTGAACTGCTTCAGCTGCTAAAGTAGTGTAACCACCATCTTTAATTGTAACGCCAGAAACGTTGTCAATAACATTTGTTTCAGAATTAGCAGTTACTGAATCATAACCATTTGCTAACCAGTAAGCTTCGATTAAAGCTGCTTGTTCGTACCATTCAGCAATTGCTCCACCGAATTGAACCATACCGTAATCATCGCCTAATTCTTTTTTAGTCATTTCGTTCCAAACATAAGACCAAGTATCATCTGATGTGTCATCAGGTGTTTCAGTTCCAGCTGTTTGAGTGTCAACGCCTTGACGTGCATCGATATAGAATCCAACGATTTCATCGTTTTCGATTGTAACAGTTACTGTAGTTACCATAGGTGCATTTGAATGTACTCCCACCAAATAAGCTGTGAATTCTCCGTCTGCTGCGAATTCTCTTGGCTCTTCAGTTGTTGGAGCTTCTGTTGTAGGTGCTACTGTTGTGTTGCCATTACATCCAGCTACGACTACTAGAGTAAGTAAAGCAACGAATAATGTAAATAATTTTTTCATTTTAAATCTCCTCCATTTCTTTAAATCGTACACCTAGATTATATAACAAAACATTTAAGAAAACAACCTAATTTTCGCTAATGTAAGCGGTTTTTTATATTCTACCACAAATGTTAATTTTGTTTATTGACTTATGTCAATATCTTTCGTTATTGTTTCTTTATGTTTGATTATTAAAGCGCTAAAATTGGATTATATTAGGCATTGGTCAATAATTACCCAAATTATTTTGAAGTACAAAATAAAAACAACACCCAAGATGAATGGGTGTTGAATTATTTTTAGTTTTCTTTAGCCTTTTTGTTTTTAAAGTAGTTATCCAAGTACTCTTGAATAACAGGGATCTGATCCTTTTTGATTGGCTTACAATCAGCTGGTTTGTTTTTATTTTCTAGCAAAGCAATTGCCATTTCTTTACAACCTGGGTGTCCGCAAGCTCCACAATTATATCTAGGTAAAAGATCAACCATTTCTTCAATTGCTGGATCTTCTTCTACATAAAATACTTTTGCGACAAAATTAATTAGAACGCCAAGTCCAAACCCTAAAACAGCTAACACTAATGCGGGTAAAATTATCTGCATTAAATTATCCCTCCAAATCTTGAAAAGATTATAGCTAAGATAGCTGCAATTACTAAAGCAATTGGTGCGCCTTTAAAAGCTTTTGGTACTGGTGCAAAATCTAACTTTTCTCTTAACATTGAGAAAATGTACATTACAAACAAGAACCCTAAACCGATAAAAGTTGTATAAACTAACATTTCAAGAAAATTATGTTCTTTCGAAATATTTAAAATAGCAACCCCTAATACAGCACAGTTTGTTGTAATTAATGGCAAGTAAATACCTAAGGCTTTATATAGCGGCGGTGATACTTTCTTAAGGAAAGTTTCAACCATTTGTACTAAAGAAGCAATTACTAAGATAAAGACGATTGTACGCATGTAAGTAATATCGAATGCTTCTAATACATACTTATATAATAACCAAGTTACTGAACTTGATATCAGCATAACGAAGATTACCGCCATACCCATACCTAAAGCTGAGCTTCTTTTGGTTGATACACCTAAGAAAGGACAAATTCCTAAGAATTGGGAAAGGATGATGTTTTCAATGATAAAAGCTGAGAAAGCTAACATGATTAAATTATCCATTATTTGCCACCTTCTTTGCTAATTTATTTTTATGATTGTTTGCAATTGCAGTGATGGTTGCTAAGATTAAACCGAAGGTTAAGAAAGCCCCAACTGGTTGAACAAACATTGCTATTGGTTCAATTTTTAAGAAGTCAAAGATAAATGTTAGATTGACTTGAAGATCTCCCCAAACAGTTAAAGTTCCATTCCCTAAAAATTCTCTAAATATTGAAATAGTCATAATCGCTAATCCATAACCTAATGCCATACCAACACCGTCAATTACAGAATCTAAAGGTTTATTACTTGAAGCAAAAGCTTCAGCTCTACCTAAGATAATGCAGTTAACAACGATTAATGGAATGAACACACCAAGTGAGAAATATAATGAAGGTAAATATGCGTGCATAACCATTTCTACGATTGTAACTAAAGTCGCAATAACAACGATATAAACAGGGATTCTAACTGGTTTTACTAGATCAGCTAATTTAGAATTACTCATAATTAAAGAAATAATAAAGTTAGATAGTACTAATACAAAGAATACTCCTAGTGTCATACCAATTGCATTTTCTAATGAAGTAGTTACTGCTAAAGATGGACACATACCAAGTAATGATACGAATAATGGATTTTCTTTAATAATACCTTTAAAGAAATTTTCTTTATTATTCACTTAGTCCACCTCCAAAATCGGCTTCTACTCTATCTGCTACTAATTGAAATATCTCTAAAACTGCAGGTGTTGAGTACAGAGATGCTCCTGCTACTCCTTCAAAACCAGATAAATCAGTTGCTATTTCTACATTAAAATCATGTCCCACTATTTTATCTCCATATCCTGGAGTTTCAGTCTGTTTTACAACTTTATAACCATCAACTTCAAGATTTTCATTAACAGCAATTAACATTTCAATAACACCACTATAACCTTCTGCATTCACTGTATAAACAAATGCATCAAGACCTTCGGTTGTTTTAGCTTTTAAAATATAGATTGTTCCAAAGTCACCGCTTCCTTCTACTTCAGATAAATCGTAATCTGCCAAAGTATAAAATTCTGCTAGTGCTTCATATTTGATTGCGTCTTCAACTTCTTGAATCTTTGGAGCAGTAAAGTAGTTTACTACAGCTAGTAATAATCCACAAACAATTCCGATTGTAAGAAGGACTAATCCTGAAATAAGACCTTTATTCATCTTAGTTACCTCCTCCGTTTAAATTATCTAGAACATCATTAACCAAATCAAAGATTCTAATCATAGCGTTTGAGGTAATAGTCGCTCCACCAATTGAATCGATATACGTTCCATCAGCTAAGTATTGATCACGATATGCGTTTTCAACTGCTGGATTTGGACCGCCTGTATAGCCTTCATTGTAATCTGAATCATATGTTTGAGTAGTTGTAATAGCCATTGATTCAACTGAATCTAAAGTATCATTTAATTGGAAGACAACTGTTATGGCTTTACCGCCATAACCAAGCGTTTCAATTGTGACTGTTTTATTAGTTTCATCAAATGCTGTAATATAAGTTTTAACGTCAATAAATGTTGTTGCTGGTAGCTCGTTTTTAAACAATGCTAGATAAGTTTCTGTAGGTGTTTCTCCTGTGATAACTTCTACTAAATTAAATTCATTATCAAAATAAGCCACTAGTTCTTTATTATCTAAATCGTAAGTAATGCTTACGATATATGGTTTATCAACCAAAGTCGCTGCATCATAGTTTCTTTCTACATTTGTTATTTCATAAACGATACTAGGAATTTCAAAGTTATAATCTCTTGCATATAATTCTCTAGCATATTTCATCCCGGTATCAAATGCTAGCGATGAATAAGTAGCACCTGCAACAGTATCAATTGTGAAAACTACATCGTTTAAGTCTTTATCAACAAATTGCTCGTAAAACTCAGCTCTTAATGTATCGAAATAACTTTGAGTTTCATTGTTTTCAATCATAAGTACGTCGATTAATTGATTAGTTTCTAATGAGATAGCATAAGCTGCTTTTAAACCGTCAAACTTACCTACTGTTGTGATGATATACACTACTGCAATTTCTTCATCTAATTCATTTAATATCTTATAAGAACCAGTTAATTCCGGATTATAAGTTTGGTTTTCAAAGCCAGGTATTAAATATTCTTTTTCTAAATCTAAGTAGTTAGCTTCAACTACTTTTTCTCCCGCTCCAACAAGTTCAATCATTGAGTTATTAAATTCAATTATAGCTTGTTCTTCTGCATGGACATCAATTTGAGTGGTCATGTATCTAGAGAACATACCACCTAGAACAAAGATCACTACTAAAACTACTGATATGATAATAACTGGGAAATAATTTTTAAAGTTTTTCATATTAGATCACCCACCCTAAGAATGGAATGAAAGCTGTATAGATACTACCAGCTTTAATAAGTGTGTAAAGTGCTAAAAGAATTACTAATCCCGAAAGGATACCGAAGTATAATCCGCCTGGTTTTTGGAAACGTTTAGTTCTTATAACACCAGTAAATTTATCGATTGGTAAGGTGAAGATATTCATAAAGATTAATGATGTTCCAACACCTTCAGGTAAACTACCAACAAATCTAAACAATACTGTTAAAACCCCTAAGAATAAAGCAAAGAATACTTTTCCTAGGATATTGGTTGGAGTTGTTACGGGCTCAGTAATCATAAATACTGCCGCAAACATAACTCCACCAGTCATAACTGAATAAGCTGGGAACCATAATCCACCATCACCACTGATAGCACCGATTATCCACGAAAGAACAAATACTGTACCAACATAGATAACTGGAGTGTACCATTTGATGACTTTTCTAATAACCAAATATAGTCCACCAAAGAAAATTGCTAATGTTCCAGTTTCACCTAAAGCTCCTGGATAGTTTCCAATAAAGAAAGTCCATAAATCGCCATAAGGTTTAACTAAAATATTGTAATCTATTTGTTTGTTAGCAGCTAAAGCACCTAGTGGTGTAGCGCCAGCGTAAGAATCAATTAATACTTCAGAGGCATTGAATAACCCTCCAGCATTATTGATTACACCCATAAGAGTAAAACCAACAACTGCGTATCCTAAAAGTGCAGGATTGAAGATGTTGTGTCCAAAACCACCGAAGATCATCTTGCCAATGATTGTCGCTACGAAAGCAGCAAATAACAATACCCAAACTGGTGTATAAAGCGGTAATAATAACGCTAAAATAATCCCTGG
>PGXI01000161.1 GCA_002839125.1 Tenericutes bacterium HGW-Tenericutes-5 | reverse complement strand
TTGAAACGGTTGACCTTGAGTTTATCGAAAAGGCTGAAATCAATGCAATTATGAAAGCAATGATTGCTATGGGTTATACAGATGTTCAAAACTTAACAGGTGAAATAGATTCTCAAGTCTTTATTGATAATGTGTCATTAGTATTAGAATCAGCTAGTATGCACGCTACTGTTTCAAATCAAATTTTAGGTGCGACTACAACATCACTAATAATTCCTGATGAGGATTTACTAACAAATCCAATTAGAATAGCTTTTACTGATGTAACTTTTATCAGTAGCGCTGAACTTAATAAATTCTTTACTTCAATTGATCTATTAGCAATACCAAATCTTGATTTCAATAATGTAAGTCAATTCAACTTAACTAACATTCAATCGCTTGATAAGAACATTTTCTTTGATTCGTTTATCATGTTAGCGACAGTTTCCGATTACTTCTTAGATGCTGCTATTGGCGATGAAACTTATGGATCTGGAGCAACTAATTTACTTGTTCCGTCTACTAAGAAGATTTCAATCTTAGTTGAAACAGTTTCAGCTCAAGCAATTGATAAAACCGAAATGATTTATATGTTAGATGCCTTCGATGTTTTGGGATTAGCTGATTACAATTCTAACTTCGACGCAACTGTAATTACAGGTTTAACAAGCCCTGAAATCGACCAAGTCTTATTAAGTGACTCAGTTCACATTACCGTCGATTCAATGTTAAGGGGCAACGCTTCGATATCTGGTGGTATTCCTGCTCTTGCTGAAGACAATACAACTTACTCAGTAACAGTAACTACTAAACCGGCTATTAGAAACTTCATCCTAGCTACTCAACAAATTTCAGGCGCAAGTTTCACAAATGTAACATTTAATGTTACTGCGATTGCTTCATTAGATGCTAACCAAAGAGATATAGTGCTTGATTCAATGATTGTTAGAAATATCCTAACACCAGAATTAGAAAACATGGCTACTACATTCCCATTCAGTTTGGATCCATATGTATTCGTAAATACCG
>PGXI01000061.1 GCA_002839125.1 Tenericutes bacterium HGW-Tenericutes-5 | reverse complement strand
ACTAACATACTCAATTTCGCTAAAATGTTCAGGTAAGACTCTAATTCCAGATAATGTATATATAGTATAAATACCTTCATTAGCAACCAACAAATAATTATCACTTATTGAAATTTCACTGTAAATAGATTCCACAATAGTGTTTCCATTTAAATCTACCACACCATAACGCAATCCATCAAAAATCATGAATAAATTATGTTCTTCGCTTAATAAGGTTAAAGTTGTAGTTTCAATTTCTAAATATTTTTGCGTTACATCAAACACAGTAAAGACGTTTTCATTAACTGTATAATATAATTCTTCAGATAATCTAAAAACTTCTTCTCCTGCATCTTCACAAATCAATACTCCATCAAGATAATAATCATACATGTCGTTATAAACTGCCTGTAACATACCAAAACTATTATATTCTAAAGAATCGTAAGGCCGTGTCATATCACCAAGGACATAAATCAATCCATCATGATATTCAATCTCATAATCACCAAACATAAAGCGATGATCTTCTAATGATACAATTCCAGTTGGTTTTGTATCATAAACATGTGGACTTCCATCAACTGGATCGAAATAAAGAATATTGTATTCTCCAAAATATTCCGTAACCATTATTTCATCATCAAGTTGAAGAATTTGAACGCCAATATTACTTCCATAAGCATAATGTCCAGACTCTTGCTTTACAAATGTTACTAAACTAATAATAGTTTGTGTACGCTTATATACGGAGTTATAACTGCTATTGATTTTATTAAAATAATAATTGCCATTCGGAGCTAACTGTATTATTGTTTGACTTTCTATAGTTAAATAAAATAAAATCGATGTATCAATAATTGTGTAGTAGGATATTGCACCATTAACGCTATCTGTAAGTGTAAAGAAGGTATCATCATAGAAAGTTATTTCATCAGGTATAGCTTCATCTACACTAACTGGATCTCCGTTGCGATATAAAGTCGAATTTCCAACATCAAAATAATATCCATAATCATAGACAATGACATTATCAACTACTGAAATATCACTCACTACAGTAAATAAAGGTCCTGCAATATAACTATCAAGCGTAGAATCAAAACCAAGATAAATCAAATTATTTCCAATACCAAAGACTGCATAATCATCACTTAATCCGATATAATTAGAATTACCAGGAAGTGACACGATATACCATGATTCAGTATCAATTCGATAAATGGAGGTGCTATCAGAAAAATCAACTGCAAAGCTCTCTTCATCAATTCTTTCTACTTTAATCACAGCATTTGTAGTAAGCAACATTTGTGTGGCTTGGTCAACATCATAAATATAAGTATCACCTAAAGAACTAAAAATGACATGACTTTGATCCGCAAAATGTATATCATCATAATCTGTAAGCACAAAACTATTATCTGTAAGTAGATATAGATAAGGCTTACCAGAACTTAATGATTCATAACTCATCATCACATTATCATAGATCATAATATTTGAAATATCCTGATCAATGATTCTTGTAAAATCCGTATCCAATAGTGAAATATAACTAATCCCTTCAGAAACAGATGAAACAAGATAACCTGAAGCCTCAGCTATGTATTCAGCATCTTCATAATAATTAGCAGAATATTCTTTAGTTAAAACATTATAAATAAGATAATGATTATCAATCTGTTCTTTCTGATAAACCATTACCGCAAAAGAATTGACAGGAACTATTTCATAATCACTTGTAAGAATTATCTCTCCAGATAAATCTAACAATTGATAAGTATCATCAAGCATTTCATCTAAAGGATCAAATCTTGTAGCGATTATATAGTTATCATATGTTTCAATCTCTCCCATATAACTATCAGGATATAATCTCCTTCCATCCCAAGACCAATAAAACCTTTCAAAAATTCCATATTCAGTTACATGACTTGTTTTATAACCATCATCATTATAAATAATCTGACTGATTTCTCCAGAAGTAAAAGTTTCAATTATTTCTTCGTTAAATACTACGAAATCAATATTATACTCATCAGTTCCAGTTATAGCAGTAAAGATAAAAACATCCTTTATCACAATTACTTCATGATAAAAAAGTTGATTAAATTGCAGTGTTTCCTTATTTAAGTAGAATAATATTCTAACCTCATTCATCTCATCATCACGGTATCGATAAGTAATCATACTCAAATCATTGTTTAAAACATCTAAATATCCTAACCATGTATATCCTGTAATTGAATCTTTATCTACATAATCAATTAAATGCATTTCGTTATCATAAGCATAGATATCATTGTTAATCATTCCAACATAGTAAACATGTTTACAATCGGAATCAAACACATTAAAATCACGAATATCTGTTTCTAAAACATTTAACGTTTCAGAACTAGCTACAGTATAATACTTTGAACCAGTTTCATCCCTAAGAAGATAGACTGGAGTTTCATCAGTGCCAGTATTAAATGTCTGATAATAATATAATATGCTTTCTCCATCAGTTAATAATTCACCAACTTGACTGATAAAGACATTACCTTTTTCAGTGCTTGCTTGAATATAAATATCATCACCAATAGTAAGTTTAGAAGTACTTAAGTTATTTAATTCAATAATTTCATCCCCAAAAGCATTAATAATAGCGATGTCTTCACTACCTCTTTCGACTAAGAACAACTGATCTGCAAACTCCGCATTATCAAACAAAGGATTTATCGTTGTGTAAATCAAATCAATTATCGCTTCACCTTCTAAATCAATATACCCATAACTATTGTTTGATATTGCGACTAAAGCATACCCACCTTCCAAAAAGTCACTTGCGGCCATATAAATAGCTGGAACAATAATTTCATTCTCTATGCTAATATATCCAAACTTCTCATTTTCAGCAAACACCGCAACACCATTGTAAAATTTTTGTGGTGTTTTATCAAAGTTTAAATATGTCTCGTCAAACAGATTATAATAGACATCTATCTCACTTGTTGATAAACGGATAATCCCTTCATTTAGATATTCTACATCATTATAGATTACTGGGATAACCTCATTGCCAAGGGTATCATATACGCCATACAAATCATTGATCTTAGTAATAAAGAACTCGCTAGGTAACTGATAAAACTCTTCTAGAAAAACAACACTTACTTGAATCGTTACCTGGTCTTGATACCCATTAGCGTTTTCTACCCAATAGATTAAAGTATAAGTACCAATTTGATTGATATCCAATGATGGAGTATAAATTTTAAGGCTTCCGGTAATATCACCATAAACTGGATCAATAACCGTGATTCCTTCTTTCCAATCAATGTCTCTATCATATAACCTTACAATTAAATCTTTCGCTCCAATAATTTTTGGTGAATAATCAATCTCTTCTTCATATTCCTCAACCTTAATTGTTGCAACTTTTGTAGTTAGAAGTCCAACCCCTTCTCTTCTAATTTCTAGAGTAATAAAATAACTCCCGGGAGTATTTATGTCAAGTGTTGAATCGTTAAGCACTATGTAATAATCTGTTGTTACCTGATAATCCTCCAAAACAAGGATTTCAGGTAAAACATATGCTTCACCCACATAAATACTTGAATCAACAAAACCATATACTTCAATTGTTGATTCAAATTTATAATCAGTAATTATTGCTGTAGTTGTAGTGTTAATGGTAATTGTATATTCAGGCAAAGTCGTTTGTTCTAATGTTGTAGTTGTATTTCCACACCCAACAAAAAGAACAGAAAGAAAAAGTACAACAAAACCATAAGCAAGATGTTTGATGTTACCTTTATTCCTGATATTTTTCATTATTAACCCCTTTCAAAACATACCTTCATTTGCTGTCATTGTATAATACCATTACTTTTTTTTCAACAAGGTATCAATAAATACACTGTGTTGCTAGCTTGTTTAAGTAAATAAAGTAATAATTTTTATAATTTTTTTATAAGTTATTCTTTAAAATAAGATAATGAAGTTGCAAGTAAAATAATTTAAGCCATTATATACCTACTTACTATTGAATCCCACTCTTATAAATGCTATACTTTTTCCATATAAAAAATCTTAATAAAGTAGGTTAACTCAATGATTACTAAAAATGATGCATTATTCCACTTAAATGTTCTAAGAGTTCCAACAGACGTTGATTTCTCATTAGAAGATGTTCAACAAGCATATCGCTATCTAGCCAACCTATATCATCCGGATAAGAATAAAACTAATTCTGCTAATGTCAAGATGACACAAATCAACAACTCCTATCTTTGGATAACACAAAACTTTAATGAAATTAAAGAATTTGATTTTTCATTAAATAACATTAACAACAACTCAACTAATGATCAAAAATTCCTAGCTGAAAAAGAAGAATTAAAGAATGAATTAGAAATTGTTTTAAAAGCAATTCCTGAATTAGACGTCAAAAAAAGCGTAAAAAGTGAAATCAAAATGAATATTAACTATTTTATAATTTCGCTTGATAGCGTTTTAAACTATGAACAACTAGAAGAGTTTAAAGAAAAGGTTTATGACTATTTTGATGAAATAGAGTATCTCTTTGATGATGACGAAGACGATGAAGATGACGAAGACGATGACGAAGACGATGATGAAGATGATGATGATGATGATGATGAAGACGATGATGATGATGATGATGATGAAGACGATGATGATGATGAAGACGATGAAAAGGAATCTTTCTTTGAAAAGCATGACTTTAGCGGCGTTTCAGAAGCAGCATCAGGTGCTTTTAGAGTTATTGGAAAAATAGTATTAGGATTAGTAATTTTCTGTATAGTATCTCTAATTCTTTATGGTGGGTATTCAGGGGTTAAAGCCCTTGTAAAATACATTGGTAACCTAAGTATTTTTGAGCCTACTTATAATCTACACTTAGATTTTAATGATGGCTATTTCTATGACCAAAATGATAATGAAGTTTTCTCATTCAGCAAAAATTATCGTGAAGGCGAAACTATAAATTTACCCGATGAAATGTATCGCGAAAACTATATCTTTTTAGGTTGGGATAGTGAATATACGTGTGAAAACTTAGTATTTTCAATAACAATGTCTTCAAATGATTTATCATATGAAGCCTGCTTCATTGGTGAACCTCAAACTGTTACTTTAAACTCTATTGAAGAAATCGAAGTCTTTGATATTGAAAATAATGATATACTCGCAGAAAACGGACAATACTTTACATTAAACATTTATGGTTATACCAATTTCTATACAAGTAGTACAACATTAAATCTTTTCGATCAATCGCTGATAGAACCCGAGTATTATGATTCTTTTGTCCCATCATATCTATCACTTTTTGATTCAGCACTATCTAGTAATGAAGAGATATTAGTTTATGATAAAGATGTTGACAATAATCATTATGTAGTGTGGACATCAAATAATAGATTGCTAAGTTTAGGATCAAACTACTATGGTCAATTAGGTGATGGCACTAATCTCGACCGTTCTACACCAGTTAACATTACTAGCCAAATCAGTTTAGGATTCAATGAAAAAATAGTTGATATTGACTGTGGCTGGTGGCATACTATAATTGTAACATCAAATGGAAGAGTATTTACATGGGGAGATAACTATGAAGGACAACTCGGTATTAATGAGGTTTTTTATGGTTCAAAATCTAATCCTACGGAAATTACAAGCAATTTTTCATTATCACCATCTGAGAAAATTATTTACGCTGAAGTAAATAATCACGCTAATATTCTCGTTTCAAATCTTGGTAACATCTTTATCTTTGGTAGTGATAGCGACTTTATTTTTTACACTCCAAATACAAGCCTAAGACAACCGGTTTTACTTGATGAGACCATTTCAAACAGTCTTAATGTTGGTGAAACTATCCTAAATATCCATGCATTTTATCAGCTACTTTTATTTCAAACCAGTGATGACCGCATTCTCTATTGGTGTTTTACATCTGATGGTTTCGAAACATGGGATATTACTTCCTCTCTAGAAGCTTCAAGTGTAAACCAAATAAAAAAAGCTTCAAGAAATCTTGTATTGATGGAAAACGGAGAATTATTCATCATCTACTTTGATTATGATGGTAATTACGACTATCCGGCAGTAAGACAATTAAACATTTTTGGACTTGTTGATTCAACAATCATTGAAATACCTTATAATGACAACCTTACAGAAATAATTAACGAAAGAGAAGGATATACATTTGTAGGAATTTCCTATTATCCATTTAGTAGCTACGAAATTAGAAATATCTATATTAAAAATGATGAAGAATTATATGTGAAATGGATTAAAAACTAGCAAATTACGTTATATTATTGAAAAGGATGATCTAAATGAAATCAATTCATGTAAAACATATCAAATTATGCGTTTTCTGCAAACACTGGTATGACCCAACAAACCAACACATTAAACCAAAGAACATCTTAGGAGGCGTTTGGTCGTACGATGAAAAAGCTAAAAGTGTCTGTGCTATTACCGGAACACCTAAGCAAGCAGTTTCTGCTTGTAATAAATTTGAGCTAAAAGTATAAAAACCAATAAAGTATTTTGCTTAAGTAACTTTATGTCTGGAGTATAAAATGAATAAAAACTATCTAAAAAAAATCTATCGTTATGATGAACAAAATCAAACTTTCGTAGTGGAAATCGCCCTTGAATATTATCTCGAGCTATTTAACCCTTGGGACGCTGCTTCTATCAAGAAAAAAGACCTTGATCCAGAACTAGTGTCTTATCTAGAAGATGTCTCTGATGATATACCTTTAAAAGATAAGCTCGCTATTGTTTTTGTGATGCCAGAAAGCGTTAAAAACACTGAAATGGAAGACATCTCAAGAGGTGTATTCGTCAACTACTTTAATTTTTTAATGCACTATAACAGAAAAACACAGAGAAAATCAATCAAACAAGCAATCTACTATATCATCACCAGTTTTACTTTCGTTGCTTTAGCATACTTCTTAAGAATCGATGATACTATGTTTATCGAAATCTTATCAGAAGGCTTATTCATCGGTGGTTGGGTCTTTATGTGGGAAGCTATTTCAATAATCTTCTTCAAATCAAGTTTTATCAGAAGGCAAAGCAAACGGTATTTAAGATTAAGCGAATCAACAATTAATTACGAATATAAGTAAAATAAAGTTAAATATACAAAAGGATCGCATATAAACGATCCTTAATTTATTTGTTTCTTTAATTAAATTATTTTTTTAACAATTTCAGAAAATACTTCTTGATAATCATTTTCTAAATTAATAACTGTCTTATTGATTTTTAATTGATCTAATACTTTTAACTCAATAGCTTGTCTATCTTTAAAATACTCTAATGTACCTTGATAACCATAATAATTTTTAGTTTTTCCAAATGTTGAACTTTCAACATATTCTATCACATGATCAATCCAATCTTTATAAAGTGTCTTATCATTAGTTCTTCTTTCTTCAGTAATTCTTTTTAATGTATTTTCAATATCTAATTGCTTTATATATATTACTTGAACTTTATTGCCTTTTAAAACTTCTTGGAATCTTTCATAATATTCAACAATATCATCTATACTCAAATCATACTTAAGAAGTAACTCATTAATATGATTTTGCAAAAAGATGCATTCAAATACATAGGTCTTATCATAATCTTTAGTTTCTTCGAAAAAGGCTTTCCAAAGATTAAGATGCTCTTCTAAAAATAAAACTTCATCTTCTATTTGATAGATTTCATATTGTAAACAATAATCATAAAAATCTTTAGTAAGAATATCAATATCAACCAAAGTATATGCCAAATGATACTTGTCTTTAAATCGTCTTATATTAGCTTTAATAGGCTTTTCTAATGAAGGGTACCTCTTTATTAAGTCAAGTAGTTCTTCTTCCCTTAAAATCGCAATCCATGCTAAATCAACTGGGTGTAGATCTCCTTCATTGTAAAATACAACATCTTCACCCAAAAACCTTAGATATTCAGATAACCTTCTAGCCATGGTTGTTTTACCACTACCAGGTAAACCTTCAATAAAATATATCTTTCTCATCTTTTAAATCTCCAGTTACTTTAATAATTATAATATATTTATATTCTAACAAAAAACCTTCAAATTAATGAAGGTTATTTTTGTAATTTATTCTGATAACTTATTAAAATATAAGTATCCAACTACAGAATCATCGTCCTTGTTAATTACATAACTTAAAATAAACGAATTGTTAATTTCAAATTTATCACCTATAAAACTAGATTCTATTGTTAAAACATTATCATTAATTTCATAAAGGACTTCATCATCTTTAGCTCCATTAATTGAGTAGAACTCACCACCAAAAAGCTCAAACTGGAAAAACACATCCATATTTCCATTGGTCGTTATCACTGATTGACTAATGATATAAGGTTTAGCTTTTTCAGTAATCATGATTTTAATTGGTATTTTCTTATCTTCATTAATTAAATAAAAGACAAATGGATCTCCATCCTCACC
>PGXI01000160.1 GCA_002839125.1 Tenericutes bacterium HGW-Tenericutes-5 | reverse complement strand
GTTTAACTTGAAAAATAAGCGGTTTTAATCTATAATTATTATGTTAATAATTAAGGAGATTTTATGAAAATATTCAATTCCTATACTAATCAATTAGAAGAATTTAAAACAATCCACCCAAACAAAGTTAATATGTATGTTTGTGGACCAACAGTATATAATTATATTCACATTGGTAATGCTAGACCAGTGGTTTTTTTTGATACAGTAAGACGTTTTTTTGAAAAGCAAGGTTATGAAGTAAAGTTCGCATCTAATTTTACTGATGTTGATGATAAGATAATCCAAAAAGCTATTGAAGAAGATGAAAAGGAACTTGTTATTAGCAAAAAATATATTGATGCTTTTTTAAATGATCTAGAAGGACTTAACTGTAAAACTGATTATATTCAGCCGAAAGTGACTGAATATATGAATCATATAATTAACTTTATTTCCGAGTTAGAAAAATCTGACTATGCATATGAAATCGATGGCGATGTTTATTTTAGAGTTGATAAAATATCTGATTACGGCAATCTAAGTAATCGCAATGTTGATGATCTGATCTCTGGTAGTCGAATCGATATTAATCCGAAAAAGGAAAGTCCGTTAGACTTCACTCTTTGGAAAAAAACTGATGTAGGAATTAACTTTGATTCGCCATTTTCTAAAGGTAGACCGGGATGGCATACAGAATGTGTTGCGATGATAGATGATATATTTCATGAAAAAATAGATATTCATGGGGGTGGAATTGATTTACAATTTCCACATCATGAGAATGAAATTGCTCAATCAAAGGCTCTCCATCATCATTCTTTAGCTACATATTGGATGCATAATGGTAGGTTGAGTTTTAAAAATGAAAAGATGAGTAAAAGCATTGGTAATGTAGTATTGGTTAAAGATGTTATTGATAAGATGCCTTTAAGATATTTTCTTTTAAGTACTCATTACCGTTCTCCACTTAACTATGATGAAGAAAGTTTTCAAATGTATGTAAAAGAGTGGCAGAAATTAGAAACAGCAGTTAAAGCTCTATATTTGAA
>PGXI01000060.1 GCA_002839125.1 Tenericutes bacterium HGW-Tenericutes-5 | reverse complement strand
CAGGCGATATTACTTGGTTCGGTGTTTGGGGCTTTGAAAAAGTAACGCAAAGATATGCAGATTGGAAGAAGAGTTTTAAAATAGGTGAATTGTTTATCTCAATAAACTTGGCGCCAAAGCAGTTATATGTTGAAGGTTTAGCTAGACAGTATTTTGAGATTACGGGAAAACATGGATTATCTCCGGAAAACTTCTGTTTAGAAATTATCGATTATTATTCAGTAAATAACAATGAAGTTGCCCAACATAACCTTAAAGAATTTAGAAGATATGGTTTTAGAATGTCAATTGATGATACTGGATTTGAATACTCAATTATTGAAGATATGAGTAGAATCAGTGCACCAATCTTTAAATTATCAAGAGGTAATTTATTGCTAATTGCTAATAATGATTCTAGTTCTGATAAAATCGAAAGAGTCATCGCTCAAGCTAAAGCCAATCAAAAGATTGTTATCGCTGAAGGGGTTGAAGATGAAGATATCATCAGAAAACTTAATAAGTGGGACATTAGGTTTATGCAGGGTTTTTATTTCTCTGAACCTGTATCGGCAGAAGATGCAGAAAAGATGATAAGAAAATCACCTTGGGATATGTATTCGTTTAATCATTTAATTAAATAAAATAAAAAAAGTCGTACTAGCTAAAAATTCTAGTATGACTTTTTTGTTGCTAATTGTTTGATTATTTTTTATATTGTTGTTTCAACATTTTTAATTGTTGTTTCTTTTTTTAAGGCTTCTTTTAAACTCATTGGTTTATTTAGAATCGATAACATTGACGTTATACCTAAATCATATAGTTTGTTGTCACTAATATCAATGCTTCCAGCAATCGCAATTACGGGAATATTATGTTTCTTGCCAATTTTAGCAATTCCAGATAATACTTTCCCCATCGCCGATTGATCATCGATTTTACCTTCACCTGTTATGATATAATCAGTATTTTTACAATGAACCTCAAAATTGCTAGTTTTAAGCATAATATCAATTCCTGGTGTAAGTTTGGCCTTCAAAAATGTTTTTAAAGCATAACCTAATCCACCGGCCGCACCAACACCTGGATACTTTGTAAAATCAACACCCATAGTTTTATTTGCAACTTCACTGTATGTTCTTAAACCCTTATCAAGAAGAAGTATGTCTTCCTTACTTCCGCCTTTTTGTTTGCCATAGATATGAGCGGCACCATTGATGCCATATAAAGGATTATCGACATCACAAGCAACTTCAAATCTAGATGATTTTAACCTTTCATCAAAGTTGGAAATATCGATACGGTTGATGCTAGGTAGAGATTTGCCAATAGGCTCTAGAGGATGATTAAATATATCAAAAAACCTTACTCCTAAAGCATGTAACATGCCAATCCCTCCATCATTAGTGGCGCTACCACCTATTGTTATAATGAAGTCTCGGATGCCTTTATTTAAGGCATCCATAATCATTTCGCCAACACCAAGAGTGGTAGTTTTCATAATTGATTTTTCTAAATCAGTTAATAAAGTCAAGCCACTAGCTTTAGCCATTTCAATAATTGCGGTTTTTTCTTTAATCGCATAATAAGAATCAATCTTTCTCATTAATGGATCACTGATTTTTATTTCAACTTTTTTTGTAATAAAATTATCTAAAAAACAATCTAAAGTACCTTCACCACCGTCTGCCATTGGTATACTTACAACATCAGAGTTAGGTAAAATTTCTTTAATTTTTCTTTCGATAACATTTGTTAGCTCTTTTTGATTAAGTGAACCCTTAAAAGAATCCATTGATACGATGAATTTCATTTTTTTATTCAACTCCTATTTGTCAATTTTATCATAAAAAGAAAAAGGCTTCAAACGAAGCCTTTAATTTGTTTTAAATAAACCATCCTGTAAAAGTTTCATACATTCGTCGACAACATAATCAACGTCTTTTTCTGTAGCGTTATCATTAAATACGATTTGAAGTCCAACAAAGTTAGAAATACCCATTAATACATAGGAAGCAGTTTCTAAATCAATATCATCCCTTACTTCACCGCTTTCAACAAATGGTTTCAAGTGATTTACATAAGATAGGGCAAAGCTTGTGTAATATTCTTTAAAAATATTTGGGTCAACAAATAATGATTCCCAAATTAGCTTATACGCTAAAGGATCTTTCATAACATACATGATAAAAGCCTTTAATCCAGCGCGTTCCATTTCAACTCTGGTTTTACAGTTTTGGGTTGCTTCATTAGCTGACCTTCTAATATTATGACGGTATTCATCAAGTAAATATAAATAAAGAGCGAGTTTGCTATCGAAATAGATATAAAAAGTTCCAGCTGCGACCTTCGCTTTTGAAATAATATCATTTATTGACGTGGAGTTATATCCTGCTTTTCCATAAAGCAATTTACCCGCTTTGATAATTTTTTTAAATGATTTTAAGCCAACCTTTGTTTTAGGGAGACGAATTTCGCTGCTTTTCATATTATCACCAAGTTAATTGTAAATGAAACGCTATTAAAAAACAAGGTATTTTATGAAAATATTTACATGAATAAAGGTTCATAAGTTACATATTTATTTGCAATATAGCACATTGGTCGCCATTTTTGGCTTTTTTAAGCAAAAAATATATTTCAAAGCCTATATGTAGGGATTTACATTTTTTTGCAAAAAGAGTGAAAGCGCTTGACATTTCATTGATAATTTGATTATAATTAAGATGAAATATGAAGAAATATTCATATTAGTATTATAAAAATTATAGGAGGATTTTAAAAAGTGAGTAAAAAAATTTATATTGTCGGAGCTAAAAGAAGTCCTATCGGTTCTTTCTTGGGTACACTTAAAGACGTTCACCCTCAAGATATGGGTTCACAAGTTTTAAAAGCATTATTAGAAGAAACCAAAGTCCCAGTTGATAAAATTAGTGAAGTAATTGTAGGTAATATTTTATCTGCGGGACTTGGTCAAGGGATTGCAAGACAAATCTCTGTAAAAGCAGGTATTCCTGAAGCTGTACCGGCATATTCATTAAATATGTTATGTGGTAGTGGTATGAAGGCTATATTAAATGCTTATATGGGTATTCAAGCTGGTTTATCTGAAATAGTAGTAGCTGGTGGAGTTGAATCGATGTCTTTTGCACCATATTTAGTTTCTGGAAAAGTAAGATCAGGAAACAAAATGGGTAATATGGAAATGATTGATCATATGGTTTATGACGCTCTAACAGACGCTTTTGGTAATATGCATATGGGTATTACCGCAGAAAACATTGCAAATAAACATAATCTAACAAGAGAAGAACAAGACAAATTTGCTTATGAATCTCAAGCAAAAGCAATTAAAGCAGTTGACGCTGGCAAATTCAAAGATGAGATTGTTCCGATTGTTATAAAAACAAGAAAAGGCGATATTATATTTGATACGGATGAATATCCTAATAGAACAACAACTCCAGAAATTCTCGCTAAATTAAGACCTGCTTTTATTAAAGATGGATCAGTTACTGCCGGGAATGCTTCAGGGATAAATGATGCGGCTTCATTTACAATTATTGCTAGTGAAGAAGCAGTTAAAGCATATAATTTACCGGTTCTAGCTGAAATCATTGGCGTTGGACAAGCGGGTGTTGATCCTAACTATATGGGACTAGGACCAGTTCCAGCAATTAGAAATTTAATGAGCAACTATAATTTAAAATTGAAAGATATGGAACTTATTGAACTAAACGAAGCTTTTGCGGCTCAAAGTTTAGGTGTTGTTACTGAATTAGCAGAAGAACACAATATGACTAAGGAAGAAATTTTGTCAAAAACTAATGTAAATGGTGGAGCGATTGCACTTGGTCATCCAGTAGGAGCGAGTGGTAATAGAATCGTTGTAACATTACTGCATGAAATGATTAAACAAGATAAGCATTTAGGATTAGCTAGTTTATGTATCGGTGGCGGTATGGGTACTGCTGTAGTAATTAAAAGATAAGGAAAAAGGAGAATAGATAAATGAAATTAAAAGATAAAGTAGCAGTTGTTACAGGTGGAGCTAAAGGTATTGGTGCTGAAATAGCAAAAGCATTCGCATCTGAAGGCGCAAAAGTAGTTGCGGTTGATATGGGCGAAATGACTTATGAAATGAAAAATGTAAGTTTTTATAAGTTAAATATTACTGATGTTGAAGGTTGTCAAAAATTCTTTGATGATATGATTAAAGAATATGGCAAAATTGATATTTTAGTTAATAATGCAGGGATTACAAGAGACGCAATGACTAGAAAAATGACAGATGAAATGTGGGATGCAGTTATCAATGTTAACTTAAAAGGTATTTTCAACCTAGTAAGACATATTGGGCCGCAAATGGAAAACATTGGCGGAGGATCAATCATTAACATTTCTTCAGTGGTTGGTGTTTTTGGAAATATTGGTCAAGCTAACTATTCAGCGACTAAAGCTGGGGTTATCGGTTTAACTAAAACATGGGCAAAAGAATTCGCGAGAAAAGGTGTTCCAGTTAGAGTTAATGCAATTGCACCAGGATATGTTATGACTGATATCTTAAAAACAGTTCCTCAGGAATTATTGGATCAGTTTGCACAGATGACAATGTTAAAAAGACTTGGTCAACCAGAAGAAATCGCTAAAGTTGCATTATTCTTAGCAAGTGATGATGCATCTTATATAACAGGACAAACAATTCAAGCCGATGGCGGAATGAGACTTTAATAAAAATTATAAATAGAAAGATGTGATTAACATGAATAAACCAACTGTTGGTATTGTTGGGACCGGCGTCTATTTGCCGGAGAAGTTTATGACCGCCAAAGAAATCTCAGCACAAACCAATGGCATTTGGGCTGAGGAAGCGGTAATTGAAAAATTGGGAATAGTTAAAAAAACTATACCTGGTGAAGATGATGGCACCCAAGAAATGGGTGTTAAAGCCGCGCTTGACGCTTTAAAGAACACTGGTGTTGATCCAAAGGAAATCGATGTAATTATTTGTGTTGGTGAAGAATGGAAAGAATATCCATTAACAACCAGTGCGCTTTATATTCAAGACAAAATTGGAGCTATCAACGCTTGGGGAATCGATGTAGCTAACAGATGTTGTACAACAGTTTCAGCTATGAAGATGGCTAAGGACATGTTGATAGCTGATGATGATGTGAATATAGTCATGGTAGTTGGCGGATATAGAAACGGTGATTTTGTTGACTATACTGATAAAGATATGTCAATGATGTTTAACCTTGGCGCTGGTGGCGGTGCAATAATCTTAAAAAAGAATTATAACAAGAATTTACTTTTAGGATCACATATTATTGCTGATGGATCTTTAGCTAGAACAGCCGGAGTTGAAATTGGTGGTACTGCTAAACCTATCACACATGAAAATCTTGAAGAAGCCAAAAAATCTTTAAGATTAATGGAACCTAAAAAGATGAAAGATCGTTTAAACGAAGTATCCATGCCAAATTGGTTTATGTGTATTGATAAAGCTTTAGAAAAGAGCGACTTAGAAAGAAAAGATATTGATTATTTAGCAATTCTTCATATTAAAAGATCAGGACATCAATTTATGTTAGATGAACTCGGTTTAACCAATGATCAAACAATTTACTTGGAAGAATACGGTCATATTGGTCAAGTTGATCAAATCTTATCTTTACACAAAGCTCTAGAAGAAAGAAGAGTAAAAGATGGAAGTGTAGTTTGTATGATAGCCGCAGGTATTGGTTATGTATGGGCCGCTAATATCATAAAGTGGGGTAAAGTATAATGGGCGCCTTTTGGTTAGATTTTGGTATTGCAGCAGCAATTCTATTTGTTGCTTACAATATTTTCAAAATATTTTTCTTAAAATACTTTAAAAATCAAGCCAAAGTTAAATCACGAGTTATAAATTTAATTGTGTTTTTATTGATAATCTATACATTCGTGATTGTTTATCAAACTGCACAAGCTAAATTTGATGATCGTGCTTTAGCTTATATGATTTTACAGTTTATTAACCAAATACCAAATATAGCCAGTTTGGCTTTAGCTACAACTGCGATTGTATTAATCTATAAAACTTCAACTACCACAAACTTTGCTCAAAGTATGATGGCGACATTTGGAGCTTATTCTGCAGCTAAAGCAGTTCAGTATATTGGGGCTAATTATGAATGGTCAACAACTACAACTGTAATAGTCGCTTTATTTGCTGGTTCGTTTGTGGCTTTCTTGCTCGGAGTATTTATTGATACCGTAATAATAAGATATTCAAAAGATAAAACACCAATCGGTAAACAAATGATTACTATGGGGTTAGTAATAATATTAATGGGATTGATGCCGATGATTTTCGGATTCAACTCAACTAATAATCCTTTAGTAATACCGCAATTATTCCCTGCATCAGAAAAAATTCCTTTAACGTTTTTAAATACTTGGGGAATTATAGAAATGCAATTGAGTATGACGAAGCATTCTTTGTATATCTTAATCTTTTCAGTATTTTTATTAGTATTATTATTCTCGCTTTTAAGATTCACTAAATGGGGTCTAGGTGTAAGAGCAACTGCATCAAATGAAAGAGTAGCTTCAATGATGGGTGTTAACACAAAACTCATCACAGCTTTAAGCTGGGGTATCGCTGGATTTTTAGGTGGAGTTGCAGCTATTATTAAAGCTCCAACAGACATTAATCCAGCATTGATGGTATCTACTCAAGTTAACGGTTTCGTCGCAGCTGTTCTTGGAAGTTTTACTTCCTTTAGTGGACCACTTATTGCCAGTATCTTAATTCCTTTATTACAAGGTTTAATGGTTTCCTTAGTTGGAAACTGGAATTTCACAGTAGTTTATGCAATTATTCTTGCATTTGTACTTATTAAACCTGAAGGATTATTTGGTAAGAAAGTAGATAAGAAGGTGTAACTATGACTTACGAAACTAAGATGAAAAACACGTATAAAAACAAATTTAAGTCAATGGTTAAGCATCCTTATTTTGGATTCTTTATAATAACAATCATTATGCTTTTAGTTCAAGTTTTAAGAATAGCAGGAGTTGATGTTGCGAATCAAACATTAAGAGCTTTTGGTAAGACAATGATTTATATTATTGTCGGACTGGGTTTTTCTATTCTTTTAGGATTTGGTGGATTAGCGTCTCTTGGGACAGCCGGGTTTGTTGGTTTAGGAGCTTATTTGTTAGGTTATTTCACAAACAATAAAGGCTATTCAGTATTCTTGATTATTATAATAGCCATTTTAGTGGCAATAGTAGTTGGAACAATAGTTGGGTTTATATCCCTTAGAATTGAAGGAATGTATCTTGCGATTATTACTTTGGCTATTGCTGAAATAATTAATGAAATTTTTACCAACTGGACAGCTTTCTCTAATGGGATTGATGGCATGATTGTCAATAACCGGATTGTTTTATTTAATCAGTATATCGTTTTAGATCCAAATGTTGTTTTTGTAGCTATATCATTAGCACTTTTATTGATGATGATAATCACTTTCAATATAATGAAAAGCCCTACAGGAAGAGCGCTATTGGCGATGAGAAATTCAACCTCAGCAGCTCAAGCAATGGGAATAAGCATTTTTAAATATCGTCTTTTAGCATTTATTGTTTCTACAGTCTATGCAATGCTTGCAGGAGTTTTATATTTAACTTATATACCATCAACTTTCCCTGTTCCAGGCGATTGGACTTTAAATCTAAGTTTATTGATTTTGGCAGCAGTTATTGTCGGTGGTTCTAGATCGATTTATGGAATTATTATGGGTACATTTTTAATCTTTGGATTTGACTTAGCAGTTTTATCTAATCGTAACAATTTCGGAGGATATTTTATTGAACATCCAGAAATTTCGATTATGTTAAATGGCGTATTGATAATTTTAGTTATAATGTTTTATCGCGGCGGGTTAATTAGACTTGTAAACACTGTAATAGGATTTATAAAACGATTATTCCAAAAGGTAAAACACAAATGGAAGGAGTATCGATATGGTCCAGATAGTGAATAAAATAATGACTAATATCTATGATATCCTTTTGAAAAGGCAAGAATCTAATTTGGCATATAAAAAAGAATATTTAGTTATTAAAACTGATGAGTTAAGCCAAAAAAGAGATAAACAAATCGAAAGAGTCGAATTAATTTTTAATCATAAGATAGCTAGTTATGAGACACAAGCAGGAGTTAGTTCTGATTACATTAATGAGTTAATAGCGGAAAAAGTAAGTTCAATTGAGAAAAAAACAGGTCTTGAAGTTAGAATTTTAAAACAAAAAATCAAAAGAGCTAAAGCTAAAGACAAGGTAGAAGAATATAATCAAAAAATTATAGATTTGGAAATTAATAAACAAAAAAGAATTAATGATGTTAAGTCAAAATATATTAATTTAAATCCTTCTGAAAATGATAAAGCTCTTTATGAAAATCAAAGAAAAGAACTGCTAGACTTAAAACAAGAAAAGATTAACAAAATTAATCAAAAATATGATTTTAATATCAAAAAAATAAATAATCAAACTGATGTAGCAGTTACGAAATTATCTGAGAACATAGTTTCCTTAAAAGAAAAACTTATTAAGTTAGAAGAGAAGTTAAGCGACAAAAACACTGTTGTTTTAGAAAAAGACTTGATTCTATCACTTAGAAATTTATCGATGCACTTCGGTGGTTTAAAAGCAGTTGATGATTTAAGTTTTGATGTAAAAAAAGGTGAGATATTTGGGTTGATTGGTCCAAACGGTGCTGGTAAGACAACAGTTTTTAA
>PGXI01000059.1 GCA_002839125.1 Tenericutes bacterium HGW-Tenericutes-5 | reverse complement strand
ATTATTGATGCTGTCAAGACCAGATATCTTAGTTCTCGACGAACCTACCAATCATTTGGATATTGATTCTAAGAATGTGATAGAAGATATATTTGAAGAATATGATGGACCAATTATTTTTATCTCTCATGACCGCTATTTTATTAATAAGGTCGCATCAAAAATAATTAAGTTAGATACTTCAGCTAATATCTACGAAGGAAATTACGAAGAGTATTTGAAGTATTTAGAAAAACAGGAAAGTATTAAAGAAAAGACTAAACAAAAATCAAGAAATCTCAGTGAAGATTATGAAAAAATCAAGAAAAAACTTTTGAAGGAGATTGAAACTTTAGAACAGCAGTTACAAGAATTACATCAATCGTTATTCTTGAGTGATATCTACACGGACGTTGAAAGATACAAATTACAAGAACAGATTATCAAAGATAAGGAAGAAGAATTAGAAACTTTATATTTAAAGATAGAAGAATTAGATATTTTAGAGCAATAACAATTTATCTGTGCTAAAATATTATATTGGATGGAGATGATACATATGATCGATAAAATTAAGAGTAAGTTAAGAAGTGAGTTAGAAGTAAAACTATCTAGTATTTATAACCAAGAAATCAACGTGGTTGTTGAAGAACCGAAAACCACTAATTTAGGCGATATTTCAATACCTGTATTTTCAATTGTTAAAGCAGTTAGAAAACCGCTTAATGAAGTTGTTGATGTTGTGATTGAAGCGCTTGAACAATCACAAGTTTATAGTTGGTTTAAGGAAGTCAACCGTGTTGGCGGTTTTATCAATCTTACATTCGATCGATTAGTTTTTGCTAAGGAAGTAATAAATGAAGCGGCTGCTGTGACTAGTTTTAAATATGAAATTGGCAAAGACAAAACTGTATGTATCGACTACTCTTCTCCAAATATCGCTAAGCCATTTTCTGTAGGACATTTGCGTTCAACAATCATTGGTCATGCGATTGGAAATATTATGGAAAAGTTAGGTTATAAAGTAATAAGAATTAATCATTTGGGTGATTTTGGAACTCAATTTGGGAAAATCATTTATGCATACTTGAACTACGGAGACAAAGAAAAAGTAGATGAAAATCCAATTGAAGAATTAGTTAAACTCTATGTTGAATTTCATGAGTTAGCTAAAGAAAATCCAGAGATTGAAGATAAAGCAAGAGAAATCTTTAAAGAACTTGAACTAGGTAATCCTGAGTATAATAAACTTTGGGAACATTTTAGAGAGGTTTCTTTACAAGAATATATGAAAGTTTATAAAATGTTGGATGTTTACTTCGATTCTTATAATGGCGAAGCTTTTTATAATGATAAGATGCAAAAAGTAGTAGATGAACTAACAGAAAAAAACTTGCTTAAAAAGGATGCTGGAGCCATGATTGTTGATTTAGGCGAAGATATGCCACCGGCATTGATTCAAAAAAGTGACGGATCAACTCTTTATATAACTAGAGATTTAGCTGCGTTATTTTACCGCAAAAATACCTATGACTTTGATGAAGTATTATATGTTGTTGGTAATGAACAAAAACTGCACTTTGAACAACTGAAAGCAGTTGTTAAAAAAATGGGTTATGATTTTTATCAAGATATTCATCACATTAATTTCGGACTTGTCTTACAAGACGGGAAAAAAATGTCAACGAGAAAAGGTAAGATCGTTAAGTTAGAAGATGTTTTAAAAGAAGCATCTAGTCTTTCACTTGCTTATATTAATGAAAAAAATCCATGTCTAGAAAACAAGGAAGAAATCGCAGAGAAAATCGGTGTTTCAGCGATTATCTTTAACGATTTAAAGAATTATAGAACGAATGACGTTGAGTTTAATTTAGAGGATATGGTTAACTTTGTTGGTCAAACCGGACCTTACTTGCAATATACGTCAGTGAGAATCAGCTCAGTTTTAGAAGAAAACGAGTTTGATGATAAAAATATTAATTTTGAATTATTCATGTCTGATCATAGTTTTGACCTCATCAAAACTATTGCTCAGTATGAAGAGATATTAATCAAAGCTAAAAATGAGTATTCGCCATCTGTATTAGCGAAGTATTTATTGAATTTAGCTAGTTATTTTAACACTTTTTATGCCAAGGAAAAAATCATGGTAAGTGATGAAATCGAAAGAAATACCAAACTTACTTTGATTTCAATTATTCGAAATATCCTTGATGAGGGCATGAAATTATTGGGTATGCAAGTGATCAGGAGAATGTAAACTTGCTTTGGAGGATTTTATGGAAGACACAAAAAATATAAATAAACCCAAGCGGCATATAATGCATAATTTAGGTCTCATGTTTAAATGGATGGGATCTAGTTCATGGCTATTAATACCAGCTTTGGGTTCGCTTTTTATAGTATCATATTTAAGAACTTTGACACCGCTTTTTGGGCAACATATTATTGATGAAATCCTAGGATTTAGCGATGGAGGTTCAAAATTACCAAGTTTCTTTGCGAACTTGATAGCAGCTGACACAATTTCAAAACAATTATTATTGTCAGCGATTTTAATTATTGTATTAGCATTTATTAGGGCTTTGTTTATCTTTGCTCAAAGGGCTGTTTCAGGAGTTTTTTCTGAAAGAATAGCTTATGACTTAAGAAATAATCTTTATAAGAAGTTACGCGACGCCGATTATTATTTTCATTCACATTCAGAGACTGGAGATATAATCCAACGTTGTACTACTGATGTAGAAATGTATAAGAGATTCATCTCCGAACAAAGTATTGAAGTTGCGAGACTTGTATTATTGGTTTCGTTATCGATTTATCAGATGTCTAGGATGAATATGACTATCATGTGGGTTTCATTAGTGATTGCCCCAGTACTTTTATTGAGTGCAGCTTTATATTTTCGAAAAGTTGAAAAGATGTTTAATGAAATCGAGAAGAATGAAGCAATTATGACCACACATGTTCAAGAAAATATTAGTGGCGCTAGAGTTGTAAAGGCGTTTGCGAATGAAGCTTATGAGGTTGAGAAATTTAGAAAACTTAATCGTAATTTCACAGATTCTGACTTTGGTTTAGTTAAGAATATGGCGATTTTCTGGAGTTCTACTGATTTTATATCATTTATCCAGTTCTTTATTATTGCGATTATCGGTATTGTTTATGCTTCAAGAGGAATTATTTCTGTTGGTGTTTATACGGCATTTCTAGCTTATGCGGGTAATATTATTTGGCCGATGCGACAACTCGGAAGACTTGTTGGTGATTTTTCAAAAACCGTAGTGTCAATTTCTCGTTTAGACCATATAATTTCTAACGAAGGCGAATATGTCGGAGAAGAAGGAAAACTTACACCGGAGATAAAAGGGAATGTTGAATTTAAAAACGTTTCTTTCAAATTCCAAGATTCAAAAGAAGATCAAATTATCGATATAAATTTTGAAGTTAAAAAAGGTGAAACGATTGCGATTATTGGTAAGACAGGATCTGGTAAGAGCACGATGATGAATCTATTGATTAGACTTTTAGATTATCAAAAAGGTCAAATCTTGATTGATGGTATAGAAGTCAAAGAGATTGAGAAACATCATTTAAGAAAAAATGTTGGAGTTATTTTACAAGAGCCATTCTTGTTTTCAAAATCTATAGAGGATAACATCAAGATTTCTGATGCGAATTCAGACATAACTAGAGTTTCCAATGTGGCTAAGATTGCCAAGGTTCACAATGACATTATGAACTTTGAAAAAGGTTATGAGACTTTGGTTGGTGAAAGAGGAGTTACGCTTTCTGGAGGTCAAAAACAACGGGTTGCGATTGCGAGAATGTTGCTTAGACCAAAACCAATCCTTGTATTTGACGATAGTTTATCAGCTGTAGATACCGAAACTGATATTCAAATTAGAAGAGCATTAAATCAAGAATGGAAAGAGTCAACTGTCTTTATTATTACCCATAGAATAACTACAGCTTCTGAGGCTGACAAAATTATTGTTATTGAAGACGGTAAGATTAAAGAGGCAGGAAAACATGAAGAATTAATAAAACGAAATGGTTTATATAAGAATATTTGGGAAATTCAATCTCAAATAAATTTCCAATTAGAAGAGGATGGTGAGGACAATGAGTGATTATCTTCATGATGAAGAGAACTTCACATCCCAAAAGTTTGATTGGGCAGTATGGAAAAAGATTTTTGCGTTTATGAAACCGCTGAAAAAAGCGGTTATCCTGGGAATGCTAGCTATCATCGTTTTAGCTGTTACGGATATAATCTATCCTTATATATCAGCTTTTGCGATTGATGATATTATTAGACCGAATGAAGGTTTAGCTACACCAGATTTCTCGAAACTACCACTTTTAATAGTTTATTTTATGGCTTTTATGGTAGTTCAGGCAACAATGGTTTATGTGTTTATTATCTTTGCTGGAAGGGTTCAAACCGAACTAGCGTTTAGTATTAGAGAAAAAGCTTTTAATCATTTACAAGAGTTACCATTCTCATATTATGACAGAACGAGAGTCGGTTGGATTATGGCAAGAATGACTTCGGATTCAAGAAACCTTAGTGAAATATTATCTTGGGGTTTAATTGATTTAGCCTGGGGAGTATTCTTAATGGTGTTCTTAACGCTTTTCATGTTCATCATCAACTGGAAGTTAGCGTTGGTAGTTATTGCGCTTGTTCCAGTATTAACGGTAGTATCGATATTCTTTAGAAAGTATATTTTAAAGGCTTATCGTTCAATCCGAAAAGTTAATTCAAAGATTACCGGTGCTTACAATGAAGATATTACCGGTGCTATAACCTCAAAAACACTTGTTTTAGAAGAACAAAACTATAATGAGTTCGATATGTTGACATTTGATATGAAACGTCAGTCGATTAGAGCCCATTTATTGCAAGGTGTATATTTTCCGATAATGTTATTTATCATCTTCATCGGCATTGCCCTTGTTTACTATGTTGGTGGTAATATGGTAATTGATCCGATTGCGCCAATAAGTGTTGGTACTTTGTGGTTATTTACAAACTATGTATGGCAATTCTTTGATCCGGTAAATAATATCGCTAACTTTTATGCTCGTTTCCAACAAGCACAAGCTTCAGCGGAAAGAATTGTTTCTTTGATTGAAACGGAAGCTGATATCACCGATAGAGCTGACGTTATTGAAAAATACGGAACTATTTTTGATTATAAAAAAGAGAATTTTGAAGAATTAATCGGTGATGTTGAATTCAAGAATGTTGATTTTAAATATCATGTTGGCGAACAGGTTTTAACAAATTTCAATTTAAAGGTTAAAGCCGGTCAATCGATTGCTTTAGTTGGTCATACTGGTGCAGGTAAGAGTACGATAATTAACTTGATATCAAGATTCTATGAGCCAACTGCTGGCGAGATATTGATCGATGGTGTTGATTACCGTGAAAGATCTCTTGGTTGGTTACATTCAAATCTAGGTTATGTACTCCAAACACCGCATTTATTTAGCGGTAGTGTAATGGAAAACATTAGATATGGTAAACTGACAGCTACAGACGAAGAAGTGATTGAAGCTGCTAAGGCTGTTGAAGCCCATGGATTTATTATGAAGTTTGAAGACGGATATAATACAGAGTGCGGTGAAGGTGGATCAAGATTATCAGTTGGTCAAAAGCAATTAGTTTCCTTTGCAAGAGCGATTTTAGCTGATCCAAGGATTTTAATCTTGGATGAAGCCACTTCAAGTGTTGACACAGAAACCGAACAATTAATTCAAAATGCAATTAACAAATTACTTAAGGGAAGAACTTCCTTTATTGTAGCGCATCGTTTATCGACAATCGTTCATAGTGATGTTATCTTAGTGCTTGAAGATGGTGAAATCATCGAAAGCGGAACTCATAAAGAACTTATCAAGAAAAATGGCGCGTATCATAAACTCTATACTAACCAATACTCTGAGGAGATGTTGGAACTTTCAATCAGATAAACCTGCATTTAATTGCAGGTTTTCTTTTTTTGATGATATAATATTTTTAGTAGAGGTGAAATATATGTTGCTACCAGCTTTTATCGACTCACATTTACATATGTTGGGTATTGGTTATTATCAAGAAATCATAGATTTAAAATCAACAAAATCTATCAATGAAATTATTGAATTAGTCAAAGATAAAGACTTGTCTTTTTTAGTTGCTAGAGGTTTTAATCAAGCTAATTTAAAAGAGAAGAGAATGCCTGTAAAACAGGATTTACAAGAAATTGATAAACCTTTGATTTTGTTTAGAATTTGTGGACATGTCGCAGTGGTTAATCAAAAGATGTTGGATCTGATGAAAATAGATGAATCAACTCCACAAATTGAAGGTGGAAGCTTTGATTATAATACGGGAATTTTTACTGAAAAAGCATTGGGCTTAGTCTATGATAAAATTCCTGAACCGACTAAGGAAGACTTAAAAAGATATCTTATCAACGCCAATAAAATTTTAATTAGTAATGGAATAACTAAAGTCGCAAGTGATGACTTTTCTTCTTTCAATGTACCATATAAATTAGTTATTGAAGCTATCAATGAAGTTGATGAAATGGGACTCTTGGATGTAGAAATTACCGAACAAATAAACTTGCCGATTGACAAACTTCAAGATTTCATCAGTAAAGGATACGCAAATAAAAGATTTAATAATTTCAAAATGGGTCCGTTAAAGATTTTGGCAGACGGTAGTCTAGGCGGAAAAACCGCAGCGCTTTTTGAAGATTATTCCGATGATTTTGGTAATAAAGGTATTTTGACTTTTACTGACCAAGAACTTTATGATTTAGTCAGTTTAGCTAATAAGAATGGCATGGATTCGGTAATTCATGCGATAGGTGATAGAACCGTAGATCAAGTGATAAAAACATTTAAAAGAGTTCAGGAAGAAAATCCGAGAAAAAGTCAAGGTAACGCTATTATCCATGCTCAATTAGCAACAAAAAAACAGATTGCAGAAATGAAAGAAAACAATATCGGAGCTATAGTTCAACCAATTTTTATTAACTCAGATATTAAGATAGTTGACGAAAGAATCGGAATTAGAAAATATGACTCATATTTGTTTAAAACCATGTTTAACACTATTAATACTGGATTTTCAACCGATTCGCCAGTTGAAAATGTCAATCCTTTTGAAAATATTTACATAGCTATATCGAGAAAGTCAATAGATTTTCCTGAGTATGAAATTTTCTTGAAAGAAGAAGCTTTTAGTGTCGAAGATGCAATTAAAGCTTATACTGATGAGAACATCAGGTTTGTTTATGATGAATCTCATGATGATTATATCGAAATCAATCAAGATATCTATCAAATCCCTGTAGAAGAGATAAAAGATATTAAGGTAATAAAAGTGCTGAAAAAAGGAAAGATAATTTACGAAATTTAGATAAATTTTATCTTTGCTTTTTTAGAAAAATTGTGTATAATTAATATTGCTATGCCGGTATGGTGAAATTGGTAGACACGTTGGACTCAAAATCCAATGCCCTTAAAAGCGTGTCGGTTCGAGTCCGACTACCGGTACCAATATATAAAAAAAGACGAGAAATCGTCTTTTATTTGTTTGTTAGGATTAAATTTTTTAGTATTTGATAGGCTTTATCGATTACGTTTGCACATTTATTTAATTCATCTCTTAAGATGGGTTTAATGGCTTTACAGTCATTTGCGGAGAACTCAATTTCTGTTTTCTCCTGGAACTCAATTACTAATTTCTTTAATAAGTCTTTATCGGTAAATATTATTGATAATACTGCGACACCTCCGGTTACGACCCCGCACACTTTTTCTCTGCACATTCCTCCACCAAAACCAGACATGATTCTTATATGAGATTCATCTAATTGCATATTAAATTCGTCATTAGCTGTTAAAAGCATCGTTTCTGCACAATTGAAGCCCTTTTCTAAATAGTATTCTTTTATTAAATTATTCATTCTTGTTCTCCTTAAACCATGTAATTGTATTTTTTAAAGTTATCGGTATTGGTGTGGGATTAACTTTAAGAGTATTAATCATTTTCTTGTTGCTAAAGTTATGTTCTGTTAATAAAGCGTAAATCATGACTTTATACTTAGGAAATAATTTAGCACCTAATTTTACCAAATAAACAGGAATTTTTATCATTAGCGGTGATCTATCAAGATTGGAAAATATCAACTTATACATCTTATATAAACTAATATATTCGCCACTTAAGATAAAGGACCCATATATATTGTTTTTAACACCATTAAATATTGCATTTGCTACATCTTCAACATCAACGAAATTATAACCACCATGAAAGTAAAAACAAACTCTTTTTTTAAAACATCTTTTGATTTCTTTACCTACCGCTGAAGGTTTAAAGTCATTAATGCCGATGACTGCGGAAGGATAAAGTATTAAACACTTCAGGTTTTGTTCTTTTTGAAGATGTAATAGATAGTTTGTGGCTAAAGCTTTTGATTTTTGATAATAACCTTCTAATGAATTAACATTAATTTCTTCAGGTTCTGATAAATTATAGTCTACATGAGTGATACAATCAGTAGAAGAAGTATAGATTAAATAGATTGATTTTTCCAAACAAAAATCAGCTATCATTTTAACCCCATCAAAGTTTATTTTCGCTGTTAAATCCTTTTTATCGTTTTTTAGATTAATATAAGCTGCTAAATGAATCAATGTATCGTTTTCGTTAAGAATCTGATTTAAAAAATCATAAGAAAAAATATCACCTAAAATGACTTTTTCTTTAAATGGTTCAATTGACTTTGAATTTTGTCTTGCAAGTATTCTGAAATCTAGTTTTTCTTTATGAAGTTTTCTTGCAAGATTATTACCGATATGACCAGTAGCTCCAGTTATATAAATCATATTTTCTTCCTTATCACAAGAAATATTATTCCATTTTTAAAAAAT
>PGXI01000159.1 GCA_002839125.1 Tenericutes bacterium HGW-Tenericutes-5 | reverse complement strand
CAAAAAATTAAAGCTGGCGTTACATCTTTAGAAGAAGTACTTAAAGTCGCTACAGAATAGGAGGAATTCAATTGGAGCTCCGCAATTTTAAATATACTGCGATCAATGCTGATGGCAAAACTGTTCGGGGCAAAATTGAAGCCTTGAATAGAAATGTTTGCATCAAATATTTACAAACTAAAAATTATCAAGTTTCAACAATAAAAGAATATAAAAGCATTATTTCGAGATTAGACAACATTACAATTGGTAGTACACTAAAATCAAAACAACTTATTTTCTTTTTAAAACAATTAGGTTCTTTATTAAAAGCTGGTGTTAATATTGTTCAAGCTTTAGAGCTTTTAAGTCTTCAACAGGATAATAGAGCACACAGAAAGCTATATTTTGAATTATATCAACAAGTCTATAATGGTTTTTCATTTTCTAAAGCTCTTTCAAAGAGACCAAAAGAATTTCCAAATCTTTTAGTCCAAATGATAGAAGTAGGTGAATTGTCAGGTGACTTGCCAGATACAGTCACAGATATGGCAAACTACTATGAAAGACAAATTAAGATAACAAATGATATCAAAGGTGCAATAAGAATGCCTGCTGTCTATTTGATTGCTACATTATTGATTGCTGCGGGTATGCTTATATTTGTATTTCCTAATATTACAGATTTATTTTTACAGTTTGAAGGTGCAGAACTACCAGGGATTACTCAATTCTTCTTAGATGCTGGTAATTTTACAGCAAAATATGCTGTATTTATCTTTGGTGGATTAGGATTAGTTATCTTATCAGTGTGGTTTTTGAACAGATATGTAAGTTCAGTACATAAAGCTTTTACAGTTTTATTGCTAAAATTACCAATTGTTGGTCCTTTGATGCAAATGAATAATCAAATTATGATTGCAAACTCATTATCACAAATGCTATCTAACGGGATTAATTCACTTAAAGCTTTACAAACCATTCGTAATTTCGTTAAAAATACAGTATATAAGGAACTATTAAGTAAAACAATTAGTAATATTGAAGATGGGAAACCATTTTCTAAGTCGTTTCTTGAAAGTTCAT
>PGXI01000058.1 GCA_002839125.1 Tenericutes bacterium HGW-Tenericutes-5 | reverse complement strand
AGCTAAGATCACTGTTACTAACGTTGGTACAGTTCCTCATGGAGTACAATTCCATCAAATGAATCAACCAGGCTTTATCTCAGAATTCGGCGCAATGTATAAGTTCACTTTCTGGGCAAAAGCAGATGATGCTAGAGATATTGCTGTTCAACTTCAAGAAAATCAAGGTTGGTTAGTATTAAGCAACACTACTGTATCAATTACAACTGAATGGGTACAATACGAAGTTATCATGGTTAATAATGTAAAAACTTATGATAAAGTTAAAATTGGTTTCTTCTTCGGTTTGATTGACGCAGCTAATCCTTCAAGAAGTATTGCTACATCAATCTATATTGACGATGTTACTATTGAACTTATCGGTTATGTTAAAGATGATGTTGCACCAAGAATTCTTGCAGCTGATGCAGACATAGTAGAAGGCGATGCATTTAATCCGATGACTGGAGTTTTAGTTGGTGATAGTTCTAAATTGCCAACAGTTGTTATATCTTCAGAAACAGTAGGATTAGTTACATTTAATTCAGAAACTGGATTATATACAATTAATACAACTGTAGTAGGAACTTATACTTTAACTTATACAGTAACTGATATGTATGGTAATGAAACTGTTTATAATCGTACATTGGTTATAAATCCAGTATAAGACTATTATTCAGTTTTTAAAAAAAGAATAACGGACCTCCAAAAATCAATCAGGTGGGACTAACTCACCTGATTGGTTCCGTTATTAAAAAAACAAGGATTTTAAGCTTTAACAGGTAATAAATTCGTTTTTGATAATAATAGCTATTATTGATACAAAAATTTATTAATGCTATAATATTCTCAAAAAAACAAGAGGGACCAGATGAAAAAAACTATCTACGATGTTGCGAAAGAAATGAATCTTTCACCCGGAACAATATCTAAAATATTGCATAACAAAGGTAATGTAAGCCCAAAAACAAGAGAGCGCGTTTTAAAATATGTCAAAGAGACTGGATTCGTTCCTGATTCTTCGGCTAGAATTTTAAAAGCTAAAAAAAGTTTCGTTATCGGAATTGTTTTCTCAGATATTGCCCACTTTGGTTTAGAGCATCCGTTCTTTTCAAGCGTATTGCAGCACTTTAAGAATTACGTTGAGAATTTAGGATACGAGATCGTGTTTATCGTAAATAGAATTGGCGATCAAGAATTATCTTATTTACGTTGGAGCAAAGTGAAAAAAGTCGATGGCGTCTTGATTGTTACCGGTAATATTAATAAACCCAATATTATTGAGTTAGTCAATAGTGATATACCGGCAGTATCAGTAGATATCCTAATGGAAAATTTAGTAACAGTAATTTCTGATGATGAACTAGGAGTCAAACTTGGTGTTGATTACGCAGTAAAATCAGGTTTAAAAAGATTAGGATGTGTTAGCGGTCCTTTAACTTCTAGAGCATTTTTTGAACGACTTAGTGCGTTTGAAAGAATTTTAGCTAGTCATGGAATGGAGTTTAATCAAAAGTTTTTCGTTGAGGCAGAGTCATACGGTTTTACTGGAGGCTATAATGCCACTACAAAACTATTGAAAAATTGTGATGAAATTCCAGATTTTTTATTCGCTTTTTCTGACGAAATAGCTTTTGGAGTAATAAGAAGTATTGAAGATGCAGGGTATAAGGTACCACAAGACATCTCTGTGATCGGATACGATGATATATATCTTTCAAAACATTTTACTCCATCATTAACAACAATTTATCAGGATAAAAAACAGATCGGTGAAGTAGCTGCACAGAAGTTACTTGACATTATCGAAGGAAATAAACCACTTAAGAAAAAAGTTGAAAGAATTCCTGTATCCTTGATTATGCGAAAATCAACAATTTAATATGAAATACATTATTTACCCATATTTGGTAAGTTAGGAGAACAAACTATGAAGAAATTGTTTTCGTTAATTATATTTGTTTTACTTGTTTTCTCTGTAGTTGCTTGTGGGGTTGAAACAACCACACAAACTACAACTGCTGAGACTACTAGCACAACAACTCAATCAACAAATTCAAGCACCACCCAAACAAGCACAAGCACTACTGTAACTACTACAAGTACACAACCAACAACTACTGGTGAACCAGAAGAAATCACCCTTTCATATGCAGACTGGGGAAATCAAGAAATCAATCAAGTTTTAATTGATGCTTTTATGGAACAATATCCAAACATAACAGTAGAGCTAAGAACTGATATTGGTGGTTCAGGTGCAGAATTTACAGGTAACTTGATCAATGCGATGGTTGCCGGAGTTTTACCTGATGTTTTTGCAATTGATAATGTTCCTACCGGTTATTATAACGGTATGTTGTTAGATGTAAGTCAGTATTGGGATAATGATCCCGATACACAACTTGTGTATGACAATATAGCTAATACCGGAATTTTTGGTGATAAAAGATATGCTATTCCGTCATTTCAATTTGTTAAGGGAATCTATATAAATATTTCTTTATTTGAAGCCTATAATATAGATCTTCCTGAAAAGGATTGGAACTATAGTGAATTTATTGCACTGGCAAGGGAAATTCGTCAAGCGGGAAGAAATGATTATGTTTATGGAATTGATCCATGGTATGGTCAACTTGACTTTGAAACAACATTCCCAATGCAAGATGATGCAAGTATTGGTTATAATACTTGGGATGGAACGAGATTCAATTTTACATCTCAAGCGTGGATTGATGCCTATAACTTGAAACTAGATCTAATGGAAGAAAGAGTAGTCGCAAACTATACTGAAGAAGAATTAGAAATAATTGGTGACATTTGGCCATGGTTTGAAGGTTTAGTCGGTTTGAAAATCGATGGATCTTGGAACATGTGGATGATTGATGAAATGTACGAATCTAATGGTTTAGAAGTAGGTTTTTGGCCTTACCCAGGTGGATCTGCTGGACAGTTCCCACCAACAATTCTTGACTTTTTAGTAGTATCATCATTAACTGATTACCCTGAAGAAGCTTATTTACTTGCTAAGTGGATGAGTTTTGGAAAAGAAGGTTGGTTATTAAGATTAGATGCTATGAAAGAAAGAGGCGATTTATATCTTGACCGTTATCCGATAGCTGATTATCCTGAAGTTTGGGATGATATTACTTATTTCTCTTATTATGTTGAGGGATTAGCAGAAAATATCGCACTACTACCACAAGGAAAGCCAGATACAGATAAATGGTTACCAGGATACAAAGCTTTTTGGGAATGGGTAGGAAACGATGAAAATGACTACTGGACAAGAATTAATGAAGGTCTAGTAAGTCCTGAAGTTTTTGCCTCAGAATGGGAAACTCAGATTAATCTTATGATTCAGGCGGCAATAGAGGAAAGCCAATAATAGATAAATAAGAATGTTGGTAGGATATTATAATATTCTGCTAACATTTTTTATTTTGGTTAAAAAACTTTGCTTTTTATGGTAATATATTCTAAACGTTTAAGAAGATTTTAAAATAGAGGATTTCGTATGAAAACAGATAAAATTATTAATGAAATTATTAAAAATATGACTTTAACCGAAAAGATTGGGCAAATGACTCAATTACCACCAACCATTTATATTCATGACTCTGAAGCAGTTATTTATGGCGCTTTAAGAAACTTAAATTTAGATAGATTACAAACATTTAATGCTGGTAGCATTTTAGGTATTGGTAGTCCTAAAGAAATGATAAAACTGCAAAAGCTTTATCTAGATAACGCAACGCATAAGGTGCCATTAATGTTTATGGCTGATGTTATTCACGGTTATAAAACAATATTCCCGGTACCAATTGCCTTGGCATCATCTTTCAATTTTGATGTTGCACGAAAAGCGGCAAGAATTTCAGCTAAAGAATCATATCTTTCCGGTATCCATGTTGTGTTTTCACCAATGTGTGATTTATCACGTGATCCAAGATGGGGTAGAGTAGTTGAAGGTTTTGGGGAAGACGTATATTTAACCGGAGAAATGGCAAAAGCCATGGTTGAAGGGTACACAAACTATGGTAAACTAGGTGAAGATAGTGTCGCTTGTTGCATCAAACATTTTGCTGGATATGGTGCGGCTGAAGGCGGAAGAGATTATAATACTGTCGACTTATCAAGACTATCTTTGTATCGAGACTATCTACCGGCTTATAAAAAAGCTTTAGATGCTGGTGCTGATTTAGTCATGACCGCTTTTAATACTTTAGATGGTGTTCCTGCGGTTATAAATCCTTTTTTGTTGAAAGATGTGTTAAGAGACGCATGGCAAAGTAAAGCTTTAACTATAGCTGATTATGACGCTTTAAACCAAGTTATTGAACATGGTGCCGCTAAAGATCAGGTTGAAGCTGCCTTAAAAGGTATAAAAGCAGGTTTAGATATTGAAATGGCATCATCTGTCTATATGAATAAGCTTGAAAACTTAGTTAAGAGTAATCAAGTTTTTGAAAGTCAAATTGATGAAATTGTGGGAAGAATCATTGAGTTAAAAATCAAACTCAATTTGTTTGAAAACCCTTATTCAGGAGTTAATCCAGAAAAAGAAAAAGAAGTATGCTTAAGCGAAGAACATCTAAATTACGCTAAAGAATCAGCTATTGAATCAGCAGTGCTTTTAGAGAATAACGGTATCTTACCATTTAAACAAAATACTAAAATAGCTTTAGTAGGACCTTTTTCAAAGTCAAGAGCTTTTAATGGGCCATGGTCTTGGAAAGGTAAAGATGATGTTAATAGTTCATTAGAAGAAGTTTTTCAAGAACAATTGAAATTTGTTTCTGAGAAAACAAATTTCAATGATTTTACTGACGATGAACTACTTCAAATTAAAAACGCAGATGTTTGTTTAATTACTCTTGGAGAAGAACCACATTTAAGTGGAGAAGCTCATTCAAGGAGTGATATAAGTTTGCCAAATAATCAAGATGAATTTTTCGAATCAATAAAGCAGATTGCTAAAAAAACTGTGGTACTTGTTTTTGGTGGTAGACCATTATTACTTAATCGAGTTAAAAAAGCTGACGCTTTAATGATGTGTTGGTTCTTAGGAAGTAAGTCTTCAGAAGCAATCTATGATTTATGTATGGGTAAAGCAAATCCTTCGGGAAAACTACCGATGAGTTTTCCAAGAAATGTTGGCCAAATACCAATCTATTATAATTATCTTAATACCGGAAGAGCGTATACAGAAGGTAGTAGAAATCCTTTTGTATCTAAATATCTAGATGTTGAGAATACGCCACTTTATCCTTTTGGTTATGGATTAAGTTATGCAAATTTTAAATATAGTGATTTATCATTATTAAAGAATGATTTAACCGAAAATGATTCATTAGTAATCTCAGTAACAATTACTAATGAAAGTAATACTTTAGGCATGGAAGCTGTTCAACTATATATTAGAGATTACGTCGCTGATATTGTAAGACCAGTTAAAGAACTTAAAAAAGTAAAAAAAGTATTATTTAAGCCTAATGAATCAAAAAGAATTGAGTTCGAACTCAATTATAATGATTTATCATACTTTGATAGTGAAGGAAAACTTAAATTAGAGAATGGCGATTTCTTAATAATGGTAGGTTGTTCAAGCGAAGAATACTTAAGTTTGAACTTTAACTTGAAAAAATAATAGTTTTCAATATTTATTTAAAAGAGAGGTGACTCGATGTCAAAAGCAATTGAGGAATTCTTAGCTTATAGTAATAAAATAGGAAATAGGATAACATTATACGAGACTGTTTCTAAGAAGTACGGAATAAAAAGAGCTCTTTATCCTGGTAGTCATATTGATATATCTCCTTCAATGGTGATTCCTGAAGTTATCTACATCGACAATTTTAAAGGTAGTATTAAGTTCTTTAAAAATATAGATGAAATAAATGATTATGTTAATAAAAATAAGAAGTATATGGAAAATACTTCGGTTACTTTTTACGGCAATGACTACAATGAACATCTAGATATTGAGTCGGTGGATTTAATAATCTCTCAGTATGCTGGATTTGTAGGTCAAGCAACTAAGTATCTATTAAAAGATAATGGAATTTTACTTGCCAATGACAGTCATGGAGATGCTACATTAGCATATTTTGATGAAGATTTTGAATTGATTGGAATTGTTAATGGCAAAAATGAAATCAAAACTGATAACCTCGATAAATATTTTAAGTTATCAAATTCTAAAATAGTAGATTTAGAGAAAGTATTATCTAAGATGTCGGGACCAAAATACAAGTATAACGCACCAAACTATATCTTTAAGTATTCTAAGAAGAGTTAAAATAACATTATATACAAACAATTAATGAAAATATGTGTAAAACATGTTAGACAATATTAGTTTTTTATTTAGACTTAAAGTCAGAGATCTAGAAAGTATTAAAGGAGTAAAACATGTTATTTATTGATAAAGTAATAGAAATTTGCGAGAATTCAAAAATCAACGGGAATGTTCTTATCGCAAAAGGAGAAGAGATTTTGTTTCAAGGTAGTTTTGGATATTCTAATATTGAGAAAGAAATCCCTTTTGTTGATGACTCAGTTTTTCGGGTTGGATCGATTACAAAACAGTTTACTGCCGTAAGCATTTTACAATTAGTTGAAAAAGGATTGTTGAAATTAGAAGATTCAATTGATAAGTTTGTTGATGGAGTAAATTATAAACACAAAGTTACAATACATCATCTCTTATCAAATAGTTCAGGAATTCCTAATTTTGATGTCTTTGGTAATTATGATGATTTACTAGTTAGTAAAAATTTCCACGAGAGAATGGTCAAGGAAGTGATTCTTCCAAAACCGCTTAACTTTGTCCCTGGAGAAAGATTTGAGTATTCATCGAGTGGATTTTTCATTTTGACACATATAATTGAATTGATATCTAAAGTTTCATACCATCAGTATTTACAAGATAATATTTTCAAACCTTTGAATATGAAGAATTCGGGATTTCATTTCTTAGATTTAGATATTCCTGATTTTGCATCACTTTATGATTTAAAAGATAACAAGATAGTTGAAGCTTTGGAATATGACATGAGAAAAGCTAGCGGAGCTGGAGGAATGTATTCAACTGTTAACGATTTATATAAGTGGGGTAGAGGCTTAATTGAAAATAAACTTATTTCTCAAAAGTATCTTGACCTTATGTTCAAAATTAATACCCCGATATCAGAAGCTGGAGGCTACGGTTATGGAGTTGTTAGTACAGTTTTTGAAAAAAATAATAAAACTCATAGTAATATCTATCATCCCGGTAACGGACCAGGAGTATTTGCTCAAAGCATGATAATTGATCGAGATATTCAGTTGATTGTTTTAAGTAATGTAAATGATAAGTTTACTTTTAATGAATGTTTTAATAGTTTAGAGAATCTTATATTAGAAGATTTGTTATAAATTATATAAGTGTGATAGCATAAGCAATTTGAAAGGAAATGATCACTATCTGTAATGGAGATAATTGATTGAGAAGAACATGAAGAATTATGATATTAGAGAATTAGATAAGAGTAATTATTTGGATTACCGTAAAATTCGATTAGAGTTGTTGCTAGATAATAAAGAAAGTTTTGGTTCTAGTTTTGAAGAAGAATCATTATTTAATGATGAGATTTGGATTGACAGATTATCTAAAAGTAACGTTAATACCATCGGCGCGTTTGTTGATGATGAACTTATCGGAATTGTTGTTTTAGTTAAAAATGTAAGAAAGAAAATGAAACATATAGCTAATATTAACTCTATGTATGTTCAACCTGCTTTTAGAAATCAAGGCATTGCTTACGATTTGCTTAAATACGCTCTGAACATAGCTAAAAATGATGGTGTAGAACGATTAAATTTGAGTGTGGTTGTTTCTAATTCTAATGCCATAAAACTTTATCAAAAGTTTGGTTTTATTAAATACGGTATCGAACCTGATACAATTAAGATAGACAATAATTATTATAGTTTAGATTTAATGAGTAAAGAAATTTAACATAAAAATAAGTTTTTCTTATTTGGTAGGGAGATAATTTATGAAGATATTAATCATCGGTGGTACGGGCACTATTAGTACTGAAGTTGTCAAAAAATCGAATGAAATGGGATATGATGTTACATTATTAAATCGAGGATATAATAACCATAATCTACCCAAAGGAGTTAAGGTAATAGTTGGTGATATTAATGATGAGCCTAAAATGCATGGACAATTAAAGAATTGTTTCTTTGATGTAGTTGTTCAATTTGTTGCTTTTAAGAGACATCAAGTCGAAAGAGATATAAGATTATTTACAGGAAAAACGAAACAATATATCTTTATTAGCAGTGCCAGTGCTTATCAAAAACCTGTAGTTGATTATCCTATAACTGAAAAAACTCCATTAATAAATCTTTATTGGGAATACAGTCGTGATAAAATAGCGTGTGAAGAGTTCTTAAGAAGTGTTAATAATTTAGCGATAACTATCGTTAGACCATCGCATACATTTGATGCAAGAATGATTATGGCTCCAGTTACAAGATGGCAATTTGAATATGCGCATCTTAAAAGGTTAATTGAAGGAAAGCCAGTGATAATTCCTGGAGACGGAACCAATGTTTGGACTATTACACATTCTTTGGATTTTGCTAATAGTTTCGTTTACCTATTTGGCAATGAAAAAGCTTATAATGAAGCTTTTCATATTACCAGTGAAATACTTTATACTTGGGACATGCTAACAGAAATTACTGCTAAAGCCTTGGGAGTAAAACCAAAGATAATTCACATTCCAAGTGATTTTATTATCTCCAAGATACCGGAGTTAGAAGGTTCTTTATTGGGTGATAAATCATGGAGTGCAATTTTTGATAACTCAAAAATCAAAGCTATCAGTAAAGAATATACATCAAAGATTCGTTATGAAGATGTAATTGATGATGTCATTAAGTATTATGAAACTAACAAGGATAAGCAAGT
>PGXI01000158.1 GCA_002839125.1 Tenericutes bacterium HGW-Tenericutes-5 | reverse complement strand
GGCCCTTGATTGGCATAGTCTGAAGCGTTTCATAAACGAGTTCACCCTTTTTATTGAAATACTCAATAAAAAGGGTGAACTCGTTTATGAAACGCTTCAGACTATGCCAATCAAGGGCCGGTTACGTGTTGTGAGTAAAGCAAATAAAACTGAGTATGAACTTGCATATGAAGCAAATAAAGATTTAAAATAGATCAGATTTGGTATGACTTTAACCAATGCGTTATTATAAAGATGTTTATGGGTACTATGGTTGATATGATGATTATATCTTTAAAAATGAGCAATAAAAAAGGGCGAATCAATTCACCCTTTTTTATCGTCTTCGTCTAAAAATACCTGCACCACCACTAGAACCGCCACCACCTTTATTAATGGCTGCTCTACCGCCAATCAAAAAGATGAGTAAAATTGGAATGGCAAATGATAGTTTTTCTCCCCATGTAGAAAATGGTGAAAGAAGAAAAATCAACCAACTCATTGAAATTGGATTTTCATATGAAGTATCTGGATTATTGATTAGATATTCTTCGAAGACACTCATATCATAGTTAAAACTTTCATAACCATAAGCGTCAATATAAATTGCTGATAACAATTCATATTCCATATGCATAACGGCTAAATCTAGATCATCCCATGTATCGCTATATAATGTATTATCAACAATAACACCTAACTGTGAAGCTGAGACATATTGTTCCATACGATATCCAAGTTCTACCTGTGTTTCAACAAGTTCTAGATACTCAATATCGTTTTCTGTATATGGTTTAAAAAACATGATGACAAGAATGCCCATATCATCATCGCCAATGCGCCATTGACGATATAAATCGGTTTTATCATAATTTGCGATATCATCTATCTGTTCGACTTCAAAGGTTGCTATGACAAGCTGTGCCCCACCATCGGTTTCTTCTTGAGTACTTTCATATAAGCGCTCACCCTCACGTCTAATGCTATCTCTTGTGGCTTCATAAAGGATGTTTGCAAAATCCTTGATGTAAAAAGCATTTGTTGGTCTGGGATATTCATCTTTTTTGCATGCTGAAAGAAAGATAAGAAGGGTGAACAGT
>PGXI01000057.1 GCA_002839125.1 Tenericutes bacterium HGW-Tenericutes-5 | reverse complement strand
CATTAATTGAGCAATTTTGTGATGGATATGGTATACTTTTAGCGGGAATTGGTCTTTTGATTACCGCAACTGTGATTTATTATATAAGCACAATTGATTATAGAAGAGATAATAAAAAGATTAATTGGTGGGATACTTTATTTATTGGCTTAGCTCAAGCTGTAGCTATATTTCCCGGAATATCAAGATCCGGTATGACAACATCTACAGCATTGAAAAGAGGATCTGGAATTAATAATGCACTTAATTTTTCTTTTCTAATGTATATTTTTATCTCAATTGCATCTACAGGATTAATGGTTGTTGATTTTACAAAAGAAAGTGCTACAATATCTAGTGCACAATATATTTATTATATTTTTGCTTTTGTAGGAGCTATGGTAGCAACTTACATAGCTTACAAACTAATATTTAATATATTTAAAACTGGTAGATTAAAATATTTTAGTTATTATTGTTTTGGAGTTGGATTATTAGCTATAGCTATATTTGTGATATAAAAAGTTGGAGGTGAAGCCATGGAAGTACTAATAGAATTTTTAAAGTATATATTTTTAGGCGCTATCCAAGGCGTTACTGAGGTGTTGCCGGTATCTTCCTCAGGGCATGTGGCTGTTTTTCAGGAGTTGGTTTCGACAGAAATTGACAATAGCCCATTCTTTCTAATATTATTGAACTTTGGTTCGGTAATTGCAGTAATTTATTATTTAAGAAAAGATTTGAAAATGTATTTAAAGGATTCTTTCTCTTATATATTTAAGGCAAATAGAGAAAAAGAAGTTAAAAAGAACTTTCTCTATGTTAGAAACGTCTTTATTGGGATATTGCCAATATTAGTTTTTGGGTACTTTGTGGATTTGTTAATTAGAAATTACTTTGTAGTGAATCCTTTATTGATTGTGGGTATTGGCTCATTAATTACCGCTACAATTTTATATGTGGTTAGAAATTATACCGAAATGCATGTAAATACCGATGTGAAATCAAATGATGCGCTATTTATTGGTTTTGTTCAAGTAATCTCAGTCATGCCAGGTTTAAGTAGATTAGGTGTTGCAACAGCAGCTGGAGTTAAGAGAAAGTTATCAATGGATTCTGCATTGAAGTTTACTTTTATGATGTTAATACCAATATCTTTAGCGACAACAGTTTATCAATTTATTTCGTTTAACTTTGATACACAAAATATGATGCATAATTTTGACGCTTCAAATTTTCTAAATTATGTTTATTACTTTGTGGCATTTATTGTTAGTATGGTTTCGACCTATTATGCTTTAAAATGGATTTTTATTTGGTTTAGAAAAGGTAAATTAGCTTTTTTCTATATTTATAACTTTATTTTTGGATTTATTACCTTATTTATGGGGTTGTCTATCTAGTTTTTATAAGTTGTTTTATTTTAATATTTAAGATATAATATTTTTGCAATATTATATTAGTGTTTTATCTTAAGATGATAGCGAGGAGATTTAAATGAATGAATATAATGATATAAATGTTTTAGAAGAACAAGAAGGGATAAGTCTTCAGGAATTATTCAGAATTGTTTGGAACAACATCGCTTTAATATTAATAATAACAATGTGGGTTTTAGTAATTGGAATCGTATATACGTTTTCAATTGTTCAACCAAAATATACTGCTAATTCATCGCTAATGGTTCAAGTAGATGTTGAATCTTCAGGAACCAATGAACAATCAGCAATTGTTATCGCAAATAATTTAATGGGAACTTACAAAGAGTTTATTGTTTCGAATCGAGTTTTAGAAAGTGTTAAAGAGGATATTCCAGAGTTGAGTAATACCTCATTAAGTTCGCTTAAGAATTCGATTTCGATATCGATAACTTCACAGATTTTAATTATTTATATCTCTGTTGTTAATAGCTCTCCTGAATTAGCTCAAGAAATTGCAAATACTTTGGTGGAAAACTCAATTGAAATAGCTAATGATCCAGAAAGTCCTTATGTTTTGTTACAAAACAAACTTAAAGTATTGGATGTGGCAAAGTTACCAACTTCACCAAGTTCACCAAACAAAACTCTAAATGTTATTATTAGTGGTCTTTTGGGTGGTATATTAGCTTTAGGCGTTGTTTTCGTTAAGGAATTTTTCAACAATAAGTATAAAACGGTTGATGAGTTAGAAAGACATCTAAACATCAAAGTTTTAGCTGCTGTTCCAGGAACTATTAAAGAAAGAAAGTTGGTGGACTAGATGGAAGTTTTTGAATATAAAAATGTAGTAATTGAAACACCAAACTCTCCTCAAGCTGAAGCTTATCGAAAATTAGAATTAAATATTAGAATGAATAGTATTGATAATCCTTATAAAGTGATTCAAATCACTTCTGCGACACCAGAAGATGGCAAAACAACTACCGCTATTAACTTAGCTGCGGTTTACGCTGAAAAAGGTTTGAAAGTTATAATTTTGGATTTTGATTTGAGAAGACCGAAGATTCATCGTGCATTTCACAAGATCAATGATCTAGGATTTTATGATTTTATCGTTAATGAAAAGCCAATTGAAGAGTTAATCATTAAAGATGATTCAAAAATAGATCTTTTACTTACAGGAAACATGTTAACTGCACCTCATGTTATTTTACAATCAAAGAAAGTAAAGGATTTAATTGAAAAATTTAGAAAAGAATACGATTATATCGTAATTGATTCACCGCCAGTATTGACCGTTACAGACGCTTTGGTTATTAGTAGTTTAGCTGATGGAGTAGTTTATATTGCTTCATATAAAAAGACTAAAAAAGATCAAGCAAAACACGGTTTAAAACAACTGAAAGAAAACGGAGCTAATGTTATAGGCGCAGTTCTTTCTAATGTCGATGCTAAGAAATCTAATGGTTATTATAACTATTATTACTATCAAAGAGAAGAATAAAGTCAAACGAGAGTATTACACAAATTGTAGTACTCTCTTTTTAAATAATCTTGTGTTATTTATCACAAAATCAACATAAATTTGAGGTATAATCTAAATAATTCAATATACCTTTCCCCCTTGTTTATATGGTATATTGAATTTTATTTTAATAAGGATGTGATGTTTTTATGAAGAATACGTATGTTTTAATTGTCGATGATGAATTTAGAATCAGAAAGTTGCTTGCGGATTTTCTAGTTCGTGAAGGCTATAAGGTTTTGGAAGCTGAAGACGGAGAAGAAGCTTTGGATATTCTGTTTGAGACAGGTAAAAAAGTTGACTTAGTCATTTTAGATGTTATGATGCCTAAATATGATGGCTGGTTTGTCCTAGAGCGAATTAGAGAGTATATGACAATACCTGTGGTTATGCTTACGGCTAGAAGCGATGAGTATGATCAATTGAAAGGTTTTAAACTTGGCGCTGATGATTATGTTACAAAGCCGTTTTCACCAGGCGTTTTAGTCGCAAGAGTAAATAAACTCTTGAGTAAAACTACAAAAGACTTAACCGACATTAATTTCGGTGTTATTAAGATTGATATGGCTTCGAGAAAAGTATTCGTAGCTGATGATTTAGTAAATCTTACACCTAAAGAGTTTGAACTACTACGTTATTTTATTGATAATAAAGGCATTGCTTTATCAAGAGATAAAATATTAAATGCAGTATGGAATTATGATTACTTTGGTGATTTAAGGACAGTCGATACTCATATTAAACAATTAAGAGCGAAATTGGGTAAATATGCTTATTATATTTCTACCGTAAGAAGTGTTGGGTATCGCTTAGATATAGAAAATGAAATCGACAATTAGATCTAAATTATTCTTGTTAACATATGGAATAATTTTAGGTTTTATCGTTGCTTTAATCATCTTAAATAACACTTTTCTTAGAAGTTATTATATAAATAATCGTGAAAATTCATTGATTCAAGCTTTTGATGAAATTCAAGCTGTCGATGTTAGTAGTGAAGAACTGCCTGATAAGATGCTAGAGATTGAAAGTAGATATAACTTATCAATCCAGATTCTAATCCAAAAAGTGGTTGTTCCAGAAGATGTTCAAGTTGATGAATTTCTATTTATACCAGGTTTATATGATAGACTTTATGGTAATGAATATATTGTGTCTTCAGAAATACTATCAAAAGTTATAGTCGATTATAGTATTAGCGAAAACAGAAACGCTGATTTGAATTTTGGTAAAGCTGTAAATATCTCTCCTAATTATGATGCTTATATAATGGATCTGAATTCCGAGGTGGTAGATTATCATCAAAACAATCAAATGCTTGGTTTGTTTGTTGCGGCCGATAGTGAAATTGGTATTAAGATGTTTTATATATCGACAATCACTTTTAGTTCTATACAGGATAGTATTAGGATTTTTAACTCATTTACGATTCTAATCGGGTTTATTTTCATGATAATGGCTGGATTGATGATGTATTTCTTTAGTTATCGCTTTACTAATCCGATATTAGAAATCAACAGGATAGCAGATGAGATTTCTAAGTTGGACTTTTCACATAAAGTAGAAATTACTACTGATGATGAAATTGGCGATTTAGGCTATAGTATTAATAAGATGAGTACACAGCTTGAGATATCGATTAAGGAATTACAACTTAGTAATGATAAATTGGCAAAAGAGATTTTATATAAAAATAAAATCGATCAAATGCGTAAAGAGTTTGTCGCTAACGCTTCTCATGAGCTAAAAACCCCATTATCACTTATTATGGGTTATGGCGAGGCTTTGAAACTAAGTGACTTGGATGAAAAAACAAAAAGTGAATACTTGGAAATAATCTTAGACGAAACCAATAAGATGAGTAATCTAGTAAAAGAATTATTGAATTTATCACAGATTGAAAGTGGAAAAAAGGAATTCAAATATAGTAAATTTTCAATAAGAAGTTTAATTGAGGACACTACAAAACTATTTACTTTAGTTTTTAAAGAAAAAAATATTGAAGTAGTTTTAAACTTAACAGATCAAGAAGTAAATTCCGACTACGAGCAATTACAGTCAGTTCTAAGCAATTTTATCAGCAACGCCATAAATCATATCGATTATGATAGAACTATCGAAATAGTAACGAAATCAAGCGATAATGGTAGCGTGGTTGTATCAGTGATAAATGCTGGAGAAAATATTCCCGAAAATGAAATAAACAATATCTGGGATAGTTTCTATAAGGTTGATAAGGCTAGAACAAGAGCATATGGCGGACAAGGATTGGGATTATCTATTGTTAAGACAATTTTAGAGACTTTAGGTTATGACTACGGAGTGAATAATCTTGATAAAAGAGTAGAATTTTTCTTCAAAATTGAACAATCAGAATTTTAATACAAAGCCAAAGAAATTTGGCTTTTTTTATTGTTAAGTCAAGTATATGTAATTGATAATATTGCTTTGTTGTGATATGATATTATCATCATTTCAAAAGGAGTTTTATTATGCCAAAGAGTTTAATGAGAAAAAAAAGATTATTAAATAAAACCGGCGTTATATTTATGATAATTGATGGCATAGGTATAACATTGACTTACCTTTTGACTATATTTGCTTTATGGGTTCTGAAATTTCCTGAGTTTGATCATCTGCGAGCTTTCATGTTTTTACCAATGATTGTGATTTATAAATTACTTCTATACTTCTTTTTTAAACTTTACAATTTAGTACTTGTAAATGTTGGTTTAGATGAAATTATTAAAATTATCATCGTCGTATGTTTTAGTAATTTGCTAATTGTGATTTTTACTCTCTCAATACCAAATTTCGAGATTTTTCACGAGTTCCATTTCTTATTCGCTACTATGCTTGAACTTGTCTTTTTGATTTCTCCAAGGATTTTGAAGAGGTTATGGAATATCTTTACTTCTAAGAACGATTATGGCAATGGTAGAAGAACATTGATTATTGGAGCTGGTTCAGGCGGAAAAATCGTTTTAAATGAAGTGAGAAACAATCCAAATTTTAATAATAATGTAATTGGTTTTATCGATGACGATGAAGACAAAATCGGAAATCTAATGTCTGGTTATAAAATTTATGGCCCAATATCAGAAATTGCTAAGGTTATTGATCGATTGGATGTTGAAGAAGTTATTGTAGCGATTGTTAATATTGAACCACAGCGATTCCAAGAGATAATTAATTATTTTATTGATAAACCAGTTAAGATTAAAAGACTACCATCTTTTAGAGATTATCGAGATGATGTTCCTGATCAAATATTAGATGTAAATGTTGAAGATTTATTAAGTCGTGATATCGTAGAACTTGATACTGAAGGTATAAATGATTTTCTTTCCGGAAAAAAAGTATTAGTTACTGGTGCTGGCGGATCAATTGGATCAGAATTAGTTAGACAAATTCTTAAATATAATCCATCTTCAATGATGTTAGTAGATATCTATGAAAATGGCATATATGAACTAGTGACTGAGTTGAAATTTGATTTCTTAAAGCGAAACGATAAAGGAATTGAATTATTTACTCAAATCGCCTCAGTATATAACATTAAAAGAATGGAAAACATCGTTTCAGATTATCATCCTGATTACATTTTTCATGCGGCAGCATATAAACATGTACCATTGATGGAAAGTTCGTCACAAGAGGCAATAAGGACTAATATATTAGGAACTTATAATATGTGCAAACTGGCTGATAAATATGCAGTTAAAAAGTTTGTATTGGTTTCTTCTGATAAAGCAGTTAGACCAACTAATGTAATGGGTGCTACAAAAAGATATGCAGAAATGTTGATTCAACATTTCGATAAGATTTCTAAAACTAATTACTCTGCAGTTAGATTCGGAAATGTTTTAGGTTCTAACGGCTCTGTAGTACCGCTTTTTAGAAAACAAATTGCTAATGGCGGTCCTGTAACAGTTACTGATAACAATATTATTAGATATTTTATGACCATACCTGAAGCAGTTAGTTTAATTCTACAATCGGCTGTGTTTGCTTCTGGAGGAGAAATATTCATTTTGGATATGGGAGACCCAGTGAAAATAATAGATTTAGCTGAGAAAATGATTATGTTATCCGGGTTAAAACCTTATATTGACATCCCAATAAAAATTACTGGTTTAAGACCAGGAGAGAAATTATTTGAAGAATTATTGGTCGATAAGGAAAATAACATTAAAACTGCTAATAAGATGATTTATATTGAACAAATAGATAACACTCAAGATATTGAAAAAGAAACTAATGAACTTTTGAATCAATATGAAGAACTAAATAACTTAGGTGTTAAGCATCTTTTAAAGAAATTTGTATCAACGTATACAGTTGACGAAAAGGAATAACAAGACAATTTGTCTTGTTTTTTTCTTAAGTTATTATATATAAAAAACACAGCTAATTTGATATAATGTTAATGAGGTGTTAAAGATATGAAACTCAATATTGGCGATAAAATAAATTTAGATATTAGAAAACAAGGAATTAATGGTGAAGGTATTGGTTATTACCAAAAGATTGCTGTTTTTGTTCCTGGTGCAATAATTAAAGAAGTAGTAAATGTGGAAATTGTTCAAAGCTTTAATAATTACGCAATTGGAAAAATTATTGATATTGAAAGAGTTTCTAATCGAAGAGTTGTTCCTCCATGCAAGTTTTATGATAACTGTGGTGGCTGTCAGATGCAACATATTGATTACAAGGAACAATTAAAAATAAAGCAATCGATAATTAAACAAGGTTTAAGAAGATATACAAATGTTGACACGGATAAATTAGTTATAAATAGGACTATTGGTATGGAAAATCCGTATAACTATCGTAATAAATCTCAGATGCCGTTTAGAAATCTGAATTTCGGCTTAGCACTAGGCTTTTATAAACCTAACTCAAATCACTTTGTTTATGTTGACGAATGTCTTGTCCATAATGAAGAAATCAACGCAATTAATAGACAAGTTTTAAAACTAATGAGAAAGTATAAGCAAAAAGCTTTTGATTTAAGAAATAAAGAAGGGATACTTAGTTTTTTAGTTGTTAGATATCTTGAAAGCACTAAGAATGCTAGTGTAACCTTTGTAGTTAAAAAGTATAATGATGTACTTTCTAAGATTGCTAAAGAATTGATAAGTGATATGAAATCTGTCAAGAGTGTAAGTTACAGTTTAGATAATCCGAAGACGAATTTAATAATTTCTAATCCGATAAAAATACTCGAAGGGACCGAAAAGATAAAGGAATTGTATGGAGACTATAGTTTTGAAATTTCTCCAGATGCTTTTCACCAAATGAATACTATCCAAATGAAAAAGATGTATGATCTAATTTTAGATAAAGCAAATCTTGGCAAAGATCAAATATGTTTTGATCTATACTCAGGAATAGGAATAACATCTTTGTTGATATCTAAGCATGTAAAAAGAGTTTATGGTATAGATTATTCGGAAGCTTCAATAAAAGATGCTTCAGTCAATGCTAAAATCAATAAGATTAGTAATGTTGAATTTATTCAAGATCATGTAGAGAGTGCATTGCCAAAATTAATTGATAAAGGAATTAAACCGGATGTATTGGTTTTAGATCCACCGAGAACAGGTATGAGCGACGTTGTTTTAGAGGCTGTACTAAAAGTATTGCCTAAGCAAATAATTTATATTTCATGTAATCCTTCAACACTAGCTAAAAATATTAGTGAATTAACTGATAGATACCGAGTTAAGGAAATTAACCCTATCGATATGTTCCCACAAACAGCAAGCGTTGAAAGCGTAACAATATTAGACTTAAAATAGGAGGAAATTATGTTAACAGATTTAGAAATTGCTCAAAAAGCGAGTATGAAGAAAATTGATGAAATTGCAGCAAAAGTAGGTTTGAACTCAGATGATTTAGAGTTGTATGGAAATTATAAAGCAAAGGTGAGTTTTGACGCGATAAATCGCTATAAAAACAATCAAAGAGGCAAGATTGTATTGGTTACTGCAATAACACCAACTAAAGCTGGTGAAGGCAAATCAACTACGACAATCGGACTTGGTGATTCAATTGCTAAACTTGGTTTCTCAACAATAATCGCTTTGAGAGAACCATCTTTAGGACCAGTAATGGGAGTTAAAGGCGGAGCTGCTGGCGGTGGAGGAAGGCAGCCCGCTGCTGTCGGTGGAACGCGTCACCTACACCTACGGCGACAAGCCGGTGGAG
>PGXI01000056.1 GCA_002839125.1 Tenericutes bacterium HGW-Tenericutes-5 | reverse complement strand
TTTTTCAATTGCGTCTTTTAAATCCTGATAGTCATCAGCATCTACTGGATACACCCCAGAATATACCATTGGTGTTAAACGCCTATACCCTGGTAAAGGTTTGGCTGTAGGTTTAGCTGCATTAGTTATCGTATCACCGACATGAATCTTACCAATATCCTTAATTGAGGCGCTTACCCAGCCTACATCACCTGTGTTTAGATAATTGCGACTAACTTCTTTTGGTAAGTATACTCCGAGATCAATAACCTCATATTTGGCTTCGGTAGCCATCATTTTTATTTCATCGCCAATTTCAATTTTTCCATTCATTACCCTAACTAAAGGAATAACTCCACGATAACTGTCATAGAATGAATCAAAAATTAACGCTTCTAATGGTTTATCAATATCACCACTTGGAGCGGGGATTCTTTTGACGATTGCTTCCAGTACTTGGTCAACGCCTTGTCCGGTTTTAGCCGATACCATAATACAGTCATCAGGGTCTAAACCGATTGTGTCTGCTAACTCTTTTTTAACCTTTTCAACATCAGCACTTTCTAAATCAATTTTATTGATAACAGGAATAATTTCTAAGTTGTTATCAAGTGCTAAATAGACGTTAGCTAAGGTTTGGGCTTCGATTCCTTGGGTTGCATCAACAACTAATAACGCTCCTTCGCAAGCCGCTAAAGAACGTGATACTTCATAGGTAAAATCGACGTGTCCTGGAGTATCGATAAGATGGAAGATATATTGTTCGCCATCTAAGGCATCATACTTAAGTTCTACTGAGTTAAGTTTGATGGTGATTCCTCTTTCTCGTTCTAAATCCATTGAATCAAGGTACTGAGCTTTCATGTCCCTAAGTTCAACACTATGGGTCATTTCTAAGATTCTATCTGCTAAGGTAGATTTTCCGTGATCGATATGGGCAATAATCGAGAAATTTCTTATTCTCGTTTGTCTTTTTTTAAGGATTTCTCCACTCATAAGTCTCACCTCTATTCTTTAGTAGTTTTAAAAAAAGCATATAAATATTAAATTATATGCTTTTTAAAGTCAAATTATCTTATAAGCCATGTTCTGTAGTCTTTAATTAAAAAGACCGGTAATCATTTATCTCCAGCTTAAGCTGTCAGTCAAATGAATTGAATTCTTCTTTGACCGTGCCCCTACCATAATTTGGGTTTCTAGCTTGAGGGGTTTACCCGTTTCACTCACATATATTTTATGTGATTCGTCACTGTGGCACTTTTTAGAATACTTTGGCCTTTTACATCCATTTCTTCGCCGTCGCTTGAATCTCTTCAAACGCCTAAACTTATTTTTTCGTTTAGCACAAACGCTACAAGCATCTCAGCTTGTGCTAGCATGGACTTTCCTAACAGACAAAATGTCTGCTCGATTACCCAGATAATTTGACAAGTATATTATATCATTGTTTTACTTCTTCTAAAATAGCTTTTCTTGACAAGTCAACTCTTCCTTTGTCGTCAACGCCAATAACTTTGACTTCAATTACGTCGCCAATTTTTACTACATCTTCAACGTTTTTAATATGTTTTGTGTCAAGTTTTGAAATATGAACAAGTCCATCTTGACCTGGCCATAATTCAACGAAAGCGCCAAACTTTTCAATTCTTACTACTTTACCCATATATTTTTCGCCAACTGTAACTTCACGAATTATATCTTCAATCAACTTCATTGCTTTATCGATAAAGTATGACTCTTCATGCATTAAGATAATTCTTCCGTCTTGTTCAATGTCTATTTTTACATTACCACATTGTTCAATGATTGAAGTAATTGTCTTACCGCCACCACCGATAATATCTCTGATCTTATCAGGTGAAACACGCATAATCTTAACTTTTGGAGCGTATTTAGATAATTCTTTTTTCGGTTCAGGAATAACTGAATCCATATTATCAAGAATTTCCATACGTGCATGTTTTGCTTGTAATAATGATTCTTTAAAGATTTCTTTTGTAATGCCAGAAATCTTAATGTCCATTTGCAATGAACATATACCTTTTCTTGTTCCAGCTACTTTAAAGTCCATATCACCGAAATGATCTTCTAGACCTTGAATATCGGTTAAGATTGTATATTTGTTTTCTTCTTTAACAAGACCCATCGCAATACCAGCCACTTGTGCTTTTAAAGGAACTCCAGCAGCCATTAAAGCCATTGATCCAGCGCAGATTGTTGCTTGTGAAGATGAACCGTTTGATTCTAATACTTCGGATACAACTCTGATTGCATAAGGGAATTCTTCTTCGTTTGGTAGCACTTGATATAGCGCCCTTTCGCCTAAAGCACCATGCCCTACTTCTCTACGGCCAACAAAACCATATCTTCCAGTTGAACCAACTGAAAATTGAGGGAAGTTATAGTGAAGCATAAATCTTTTTCCATCTTCTACACTAACACCATCAATAATCTGTGCTTCTCTTAAAGCCCCAAGTGTAACTGTTGCTAGAGCTTGAGTTTGCCCTCTTGTAAATAGCGCCGAACCATGAGTACGTGCTAGTAAATCAATTTCAGAGTCAAGTGGTCTGATTTCATCAGTTTTACGTCCATCAGGTCTAATTTTATCTACTGTAATTAATCTTCTAACTTCATTTACTTGAATTGTTTCAAGAACTTGCTTAGCAAAACTTAGGTTACTTTCAAGGTCTTCTCTTTCAAGGTGAAGTGCTTTATATTCTTTTTCTAAAGCTTCTAAAATTTCATTTTCAATATCTTCGATTGTATTTTGTCTTTCTAACTTTTCATGAATAGAAACAGCTTTTGTGATTCTGCCTTTTTCTAATGCATAAACTTTTTCTTCAATTTCTTTTGGTACCGTTTTAAGTTCAACTTCAATTCTTTCTTTGCCAACTTCAGCGATGATTTCTTCTTCAAATGCAACTAATTCTTTGATTTTATCATGAGCGAACATCAAAGCATCAAGCATAGTTTCTTCATCGACTTCTTTAGCTCCAGCTTCAACCATATTAATTGCAGTTTTAGTACCAGCAACCATAAGATCTAAATCTGATTCAAGAAGTTGTTCTGGATTTGGATTCAGAATAAATTCGCCATTAATTAAACCAACCATAACTCCGGCGATTGGTCCGTCAAATGGAATTCCACCGATACCTAAAGAAAGTGAAGCACCAAACATAGCTGTCATTTCCGGTGATTTATTTGGATCAGCACTAAGAACAGTATTGATTACTTGAACTTCATTTCTAAAACCTTCCGCAAACAACGGTCTTAAAGGTCTGTCAATAGCTCTTGAAATTAAAGTTTCATGTTCAGTTGGACGCCCTTCTCTTCTTAAGAATCCTCCAGGGATTTTTCCCGCTGAATATAATTTTTCTTGATAAATTACCATTAATGGAAAGAAATCTTGATTAGTGGCTTCTTTACTGACGACTGAAGCTGATAAAACGGCTGTTTCGCCATAACGAACCAAGCAAGCACCAGTGGCTTGTTTTGCTAACTGTCCCACTTCAACAATTAGTTCAGTTCCATAAAAATCTTTTTTAAATACTTTTTTCATTTATTTACCCCATTTCACTACATAATTAATATACATCTAATTAAATATTATACCATATTTTTATATTTTTTAACATAAATCAAAGAAATAGCACCCGAAATATCGGGTGCATATAACTTATCTTCTTAATCCTAATTTTTTAACCAAATTAGCATATCTTTCAAGTGAGATTGTCTTTAAGTAGTTAAGTAAACTTCTACGTTTACCAACTTTCATTAAAAGGCCTCTACGTGAATGATGATCATGTTTATGAACCTTAAGATGCTCGTTTAGAAGGTTAATTTCTTCTGTAAGTAACGCAACTTGAATTTCTGGAGAACCCGTGTCTCCTTCTTTAGTTTGGTACTCAACTACGATTTCTTTGATTCTTTCTTTTGTTAATGCCATTGTTCATTCCTCCTTTTTTCTTAAACTTACCATAAGTCCGAATATTTGCGTTGGAGAGTCGCAATAATCCAGGTTTAGGCGCATGAAGTATTATATCATAGTAATAGTTATTTATCAAGAATTTTTTCTTCAGATATTCATTCCAATTAATTCTTTTAATCCTTGAATAATTTGATACATTGAATATGTGTCTTGACGGCAGTATTCGTGCAAATCGCTTTTCATTTTAATTGCTTCTGCCTTTGATGCTTCTTGAAGTTTTTCGAAGGTTTGATAAGCTTTAACACCATCTTTTATAACCAGATTTTCATATGCATCTTTAACAAAGATTTTTATTACTTTTTTCAGCGAATAAGATCCACCTAAATTTGGATGATAGAGATTATAAGATTCTAAATCGCTATTATCAAATCCTAATTCAGCATAAAAAGGCTTATTGATTTTGACTATATCTAATAAATCAAAAAGTCTCTTGATTGCTTTGTCTATTTCTTTCTTATATTGAGGGAATATCTTCTTAAATTCTTCTAATCTTGTTTTTTCAAAAGTTTTATTATAAACGACAATAGATGAATCCGCTTTACCCAAGATTTCAAGTAATGACTTAAGTAAAACTTCTCTTTCATCCTTATTTGGATTAGCGATAAAGTCAAAATGGTTTTTCTCAATTGATGTTAAGTCATTTTCTTCTTTTTCAATATGAACAGAGTATTGAAACACCGATTGCGTGTAGGGAGTTTCACCTTTAAATCTAGGGATTGGTAGCGGTAAAGCTTCAAAGTCAAGATAATAGATTGGATATTTCAACTGTTTTAATCCGCGCTTGATTTTATCGTTATGAAAATAGATTGTTTGATTGTCGACACAATATCGCTGCATCAAATGATTTTGGTCCTTTAGCCAAGATATAGGAATGTCTTGCATAGAGACATAACCTTCATTAAGCAAATCATAGGTATCGTGGTGGACATTACCTGATTCTCTTGGTTCAGTGAAACCATAATGAGAATTAAAATAATCTAGAATCGAAGTGTTTTGAGGAAGATGGGAATAACAGAAGTTAACAAACTTACATTCGCCTGGTCTACCAAAATTACATGCTTTTTTTACTAATTGACAAGGCGTAAAATCATTTAATTCTAAATGATTTATCATCCTAAAAAGAGCGATTTCAACCATTTCATCGAGATCTTTGAGCGTTGAAAAATCAAAGATGTGATAGAGTTTATCGGTGTAGGAAATACCGTCATATTTATAGTCGGTATTTAGTAATACGAAATATAGTTTTAAAGGTTTGCTAGGATAAACCTTTTTTAGAATATAGCTTTTTAAAGCATAACTAAAAATAATTCTTCCTAGCGGCTCAAGTTGAGAATATAATTTTTCCAACTTTTCTTGAAAATGTTTATTGTTTAAATTTGTAGTTCTTAATGAGTATATTCCACTATTGTTGGTAAACACACTGCACTTCTTATTCTCATCTTTATACTTAAGTTCAAGAAAGTCTTTTGAAGTAGCTGTTAAAAGACAGTAAACTTCAGAATCATTAATTATAAAGTCATAGTTTTCCGACAATGTAATTTCATGTTCAAACACGTATGTTAAGTTAATTGCTTTGCGGATTTCTTTATTTGGATGATATAGATGACTTAAAAATATATCACGAAAAAGTGAATTTTCTTGTGAAAAATCACTATTTAAATAAAATGCGGTATAGGGATCGTTTAAAGCCGCAAATCGACGACAGCGATTATAATTTAAGATGGCGCTGGCATTAACTAACATATGTTCTCCTATTTAAAGTGAATTGATGATGGCAATGAACTCTCTTTGCATAATGTTGGCTCCCATATGAAAACTGGAGTCGTGTGTATCTAAAAGGTTCAAAGCCTCATCAACAGTAAACCATTTTTCTTCGATTTGAAGTGTAACTTCTTCTTCGGTAAAGTTAATACTGTTTCTTTTTTCACTATCGACATCAACAATGAAAAAGTGTGATTCCCAACTAGCTTCAGGAAAAAATTCTTTAATCACAACAGTTTTCTTTACTATCTTACCTAGCATGCCAGTTTCTTCTTCTAGTTCGCGAATACAGGCTATTTCTGGGGTTTCATCTTTTTCAATTCTACCACCTGGCAACATGTATAGGTCATATTTTTTTGCATGAAGTAAAAGGATTTTTCCCTCACGCAAAACAATGGCACGAGAAGCAAAGTGCCAGTTATTTGATATATCTTGCTTATTTAAATTATCAGCGTAAACTTCGATTAACATTAATTTCTCCTATTACTCTTTTGACTGGTTTAGCAAAAAAATCTACGAAAAAGCCGATGGTTAAAAGGGCGATGAATGTATTTGGTCCGAGGTAAAAGAAAAATTCTTGGTGACCAAATAGTAACCCAACGATAATCGCCGCTAAAAAGGCAAGAGCTTCACCAATTAGTTTTCCTTTACCAAAGCTAATCTTAAATTTTTTCGAAATTGCTAAACAGAATTGATCAAGTGCTGGTAGCGGGAAGTTGCAAAGGATTATCATGTTAAGTCCTATCGCAACTAATATAAGGGCTGAAAAGACATATACAAGATTGATTATTAATCCCAAGTTTTGAACATTAGGCACAAATAGTAAGAATAAATCAATCACTGAACCGATATAAAAACTGATTAGAAAGGGAAAAAGCATTAATAAATCCGGTTTCTTCTTATCAATTAAATAGGCTAAACTAATTAAGATTAAAGCCATAATCGGCGTTATATATTTATAATCTAAAGGAATACCTTCATAGAAATTACGGTTTAGCGCATCCCAAGAACCCATTCCAAGATTTGTACTTTGAAATAGTGAAACACTGATTCCTAACATGGTTAAACCAAGTAAGTAGACGAGTGGTCTTTTATATTTTGTCATATTTCCTCAACTGTTTAAGCGAACAGGAAAAAGCTGTCAAAAATGACAGCTTAATCAAGTAGAGCAATTTTTATAACGTCATCAATACTTTTAGCAAAATGAATTTTCAGGACATCTTGAACTTCTTTTGGAATATCTTCGACATCTTTTTCATTGCCTTCAGGAATGATGATTTCTTTTAGGCCGGTTCTAGAAGCCGCAATTGCTTTCTCCTTTAAACCTCCGATTGGTAAAACCCGTCCGTTTAGAGTGATTTCGCCAGTCATGCCGATGAAGCGATTGACTTTACGGTTAGTTAAAACAGAAATTAGAGCAGTTGCGATTGTAACACCAGCTGAAGGTCCGTCTTTTGGGATTGCGCCTTCAGGAACATGGATATGGAAATCATTCTTTTCAAGGAGATCATGAGCGATTTTCAGTTTGTCCGCATTGCTTTTTACATAGGAAAGAGCAGTCATTGCGGATTCTTTCATCACATCACCTAAATTACCGGTTAAAACTAGCGAGTTCTTGCCTTCATAGTAAGTAGCTTCTACTTCTAAGGTGTCTCCACCTGCCATGGTATAAGCTAAACCGGTAACTACGCCAATCATGTCGTTTTTTAAAACCTGATTGTTTTTGAAAAGTGGTTTCCCAAGGTATTTATTCAGATTATCTTGTTTTACAGTGATACTATCCAAGTTTTTGGTTAAAATTTGTTTGATTGATTTTCTAACGATTGATCCAATCAATCTTTCAAGTTGTCTCACACCGGCTTCACGAGTGTAATCGCGAATGATAGTTTTAACAACGGCATCAGTTATTTGTAACTTTTTCGTATCTAAACCGTGATTTTTTACTTGTTTATCGATCAAGAATTGTTTTGCGATATGGAACTTTTCAATTTCTGTATAAGAACTGAGTTCAATAACTTCCATTCTGTCTCTTAGAGGAGCAGGAATGTTTTGTAAGTAGTTCGCAGTTGTGATAAATAATACTTGGCTTAAGTCATAGTCTTCTTCGATATAATGATCACTAAAGAATTGATTTTGTTCAGGATCTAGGACTTCTAGAAGCGCTGAAGATGGGTCGTTTCTGTCGTTCATAACCAGTTTATCAATCTCATCGATTAAGAATACTGGGTTAACAACTTTAGCCTTAATCATACCGTTGATGATTCTACCAGGTAAAGCTCCAACATAAGTTCTTCTATGGCCTCTTATCTCTGCTTCATCATGAACGCCGCCTAAACTAGTTTTAACAAATTCGCGGTTTAGAGCTTTAGCGATTGATTTAGCAAGTGAAGTCTTACCAACTCCTGGAGGACCAGATAAACAAAGAATTGTTTGCGGGTTCTTGCCAGTTAACATTTTAACTGCTAGATACTCAATTATTCTTTCTTTGACTTTTTCAAGACCAAAGTGAGAGTCTTCTAGTTTTTGAATTGCGACATTGATATCTTTTTCATCTTCTGTTGTCCTTGCCCACGGAACTGAAATTAATGTTTCTAGATAGGTTCTAACAACATTTGATTCTGATGAATTTGGTGAAAGATACTCATAGCGTTTTAATTCTTTAAGCGCTTTATCTTTAACCTTCGGTGGCATATCTGAAGCTTCAATTTGTTCAAGAAATTTTTGAGCGTCACTTTGTTTTGAATCGCCTAGTTCTTCTTGAATAGCTCGCATTTTTTCTCTTAAGTAATATTCTTTTTGATTTTGGTCGGTTGACTTTCTGACGCTTTCGTTTATTTGGTTTTCAATTGATTGTAATGTTTTTTCTTTTTCAATGTCTTCTAAAAGATATTTTAATCTTTTATTGATTGACATTTCTTTCAGATATTTAATTCTTTCATTCTCAGGAATTCTTAATTCTGAAGCTACTAAATCTGATAACAATTCTGATGTAATGCCTTTATTTAGTGATTCCAAAACTTTTTTAGAGTCTCTGAAGATGAACTTAGCATTTTCAACGATTTCTTTTGAAAGCATCTTTAATAGCACTTGTTCTTCATCTAGGTCATCTTGCTCAAGCAAAACAGATGTAAAGTCAATTAAATAGAATGGTTCTTTAGCGATTAAATCATTGAGTCTTACTCTAGTGACCGGTTCAAATTTAATTTTATAATTACCGTTAGGTAACTTTATTTTAACGCTAATTCTAGCTAAAATTCCTATTTCAATAAAATCGGAGAATTCTGGTTCTTCGATTAAAGGGTTTTCTTGAAAGACAAGCAAGACATGCCCGTCGCGATTAGCTTCTGCTTCAGCTATGGCGTTTTTTGAGAAATCTCGACCGATTTCAACTCTGATGTCAGATGCCGGAAGGAAGATAACTCCTCTAACCGCAATCACAGGTAAATGATCAGAAAATATCTTTTTTGGGTTATACATAAACTCACCTCATTTTTATTCGTTT
>PGXI01000157.1 GCA_002839125.1 Tenericutes bacterium HGW-Tenericutes-5 | reverse complement strand
TCATACCGATTCCTTGATCGACTACAGTGAGTTCTTTATTCCGACCCAAACTGATTTTAATCAAACCATTTTCTTTACTATAATGAAAAGCATTAGAAATAATATTATCGATAATCCTTAACATATCAATATATGCAATATTAACAACTACATCTTCTAAATCTACTTCCATTACTAGGTTTTTATCTTTAAAAATCAATTTATGTTTTTCAATAACCTCTAGTAAAAATGTCTTTACGTTAAGTTCTTTTATTTCATAATCTAATTCTTCATCAATAAAGTGAGGAATTAATTTATCAAGATTATCAACCTCATCTAAAATATCTTTAAATGCTTGATCATTAAATTCAAGACGTTTCAAAAAAATCCCTTCAATATAAGCTCTAATAACTGTTAGAGGCGTCTTAAAATCATGAGCAATACTTCTTGTGTATTCTCTTTGGTTCTCTCTTAGAATCTTTTCCTTTTCAATCAGATTAACAAGTCTTATGTTTAACTCTTCTAAATCACTAAAGTTAAAATTATTATCTTTTCTTCCTATCCGTTCAAAATCGCCTTCTAAGAGCTTATACCAACTATTCAAGTATCGATATAGAATTACAGAAAAACTAATAAATAACAGTAAAGAAATCGCATTTAAGATAACAATCCCTTCGGTTAACTCCAAACCAAGAATAGAAGATTCATCATCGTAATAAACACTTCCTAAATTTATACCTTCATCACTTATAAGGCTATACATGATATCGCTGTTTGGATTTTCTTCACTGATAAAGATTAAATTATTTTCACTATCATACACACTTAACTTAATTCCTTGGGTGTGATAATAATGTTCACTGTAAACAACTGCAGTTTCGATGTCTTCCATCGTTATTAAATGAACCATCATAACTAAATAACTATCTCGATCTCTTTTTACTTGTTTATCGTATTGAGTTTTAGAAATCACAAAAAACACCGAATTTGCGATTAATAAAATAATCGCAAAGACGATAATGAAAAAACGCATTGATTTCACTTTAAAGAATTTATTAAAACTAGTCATCTCTCTCACCGATAAATTGATATCCTATTCCATAATTGGTTTTAATATATTTAGGGTTTTTTACGTCGTCATTTAACTTTCT
>PGXI01000156.1 GCA_002839125.1 Tenericutes bacterium HGW-Tenericutes-5 | reverse complement strand
TTCTTTCATTTTTTCCTTGATGTTCAATTTCTATTCCTATCTTGTATACGATAATAATATTGATTATATCTGTAACTGAATATAGAAATTTTAATGAGATAAAAGAATTTCCAAATATAAATGAATAAATTGCGGTTAAGTAATACATCCCAGGTGGATATTTTTGAAAAAAATCTTCCATTGAAGCGGGATTTTCGCCATTAAATAACGTTGCGGCCAACTGGGACATTCGAAGAAGATCACCGCGATAATAAAAATTAAGGAAAAGAACGATACGAGTGAGTAAAATACAGAAAATTGTGACGTAAAATTCCCTTTCGTGTAGCCTCTCGAATTTTTTCATATTATCACCTCTCAATTTTTTTATTCTCTTACCATCGCTGATAAAAATTTTCTGCCCACCCAAATAACCTATCTGTTTCCTTAATTTCTAATTTCTCTCCATTATCTAATTGTACATAACCAATAAAGAAACCATAAACCATTGCCCCTTGCATTCGAATAAGTCCTAAGTTAACCCCTTCTATGGAGAAATATACTGGGGTAAGAATTAAATTTACTCTATCATCATCTGCTAATATTTTTATTGGATTTTTAGGATTTTTCCAATCTATTAAGTATTTGATTTCATCAAGATGATGACCAACTCCATCATAGAAAAGCATATTTTTTGATGATTCAGCTCCAAATCCATAATCCAAGTTAAAACCGAATAATTTATTATTTAATTTACCTGACGCTGAACACCATTTCCATGAATTTTTGTATGGGAATACAGATCTTGTCCAATCTAATACCCCATAAGAGTCATTTTCATGGTTAAAAACATAATTTTTGTCACCAATTCGCACTTCTCCATTTGGTAACATACAATTTATTTTTTGGGCATAGACAAAAGCAGTTGGGTCTTTAAATGGGATAATATTCGCAATTAAATCTGAATTTTGTTTTATAGATAATTGTATGTTCGCTTTAATTCCTTTTCCTTTTTTTGCTTTAGGAAAGTAAGCTTTCAGAATTATATCATTACCTTCTTTATTAAATTCCATATAGGATTCGCCGCGCTTAAATAACAACGGTTCTGAATAATTCCAACTCTTGGGCATTCCAAGCGATCCTCGGGTAAACAGTTT
>PGXI01000055.1 GCA_002839125.1 Tenericutes bacterium HGW-Tenericutes-5 | reverse complement strand
CCATCTTAATTTTACTCAAATGAATCAATATCGATTTTTATCTTTTTACCTTGCCTAGAAGCAGCCGCATAAGAAATAGTTCTAATTGCATTAGCAATCTTACCACCCTTACCAATTACTCTTCCTAGGTCCTCTTGGTTAACTAGGACTTGGATTGTAATAGAATCTTCATCTTCAGAGAATTTTTTTACTAACAAATCTTCCGGATGAATAACCAATGGCGTAACCAAGTCAAATACTAGTTTTTCAAAATTAACAGCCATTATAATACCTTCTACTTGCTATTCTTTTCAGATAAAAACTCGCTAATGACCCCAGCTTTTTTAAATAAACTTCTAACTGTATCTGTTGGTTGAGCACCTGCATGTAACCATTTTTTTGCTAATGTATTATCGATTTCCACGAAAGCTGGTTGTTTAGTAGGATCGTATACTCCAACGATTTCTAAATATCTACCATCTCTAGTTTTTCTTGCATCAGCTGCAACGATGCGATAAAAAGGTCTTTTAGTTGTACCAAATCTTTGTAATCTTAATTTTACCATAATAATAATCCTCCTTAATTTATTTCACAAGCAAGATTATAACAAAAAAAATATAGCCTGTCAAGTATTTTTTATTGACAGACTATAAATTGTTTTATACTGAGAAATTAAATTGTTCCATCTCTTGTTTTGATTCTTCAATCTTTTTAACTAAGCGATGATTTTTCAAGTTTTTAAAGATATCTTCATACTTTTCTTCATCCACAAAACCAGTTAGATATCTTAAGCTTTCGCTAATATAAGTGACATTAACCCCAAGCTCTTTAATCTTGTTTACTATCTTTTTATGTCTAAAATAAATTATTATCCCTTTTCTTTTTACCATGTTACCCCTCGTCTAAAAATTATTACTGATACATTATATCATATTTACCTAATTAAACCAAAGACATAAAGCGCATTTTCTTTATTTTTTTAGATAAGAATGATATAATAATTTCGGTGATAAATATGTTGTTAAGTAAAGATATTATAATGGATGGACATCCTACGCTTAGATTAAAAGCTAAACCTTTAGAACTGCCTTTAAAGAAAGAAATTCTCGATACTTTAAGAGATATGATGGAATATATCGAAAACTCCCAAAATGATGAGTTAGTAGAAAAATATGGATTAAGACCATCTGTAGGTCTAGCTGCGCCGCAGATCAATAAATCTCTAAAAATGTTTTGTATGAAAACTCTTGATGAAAATTTTAAAATTCTTCATCAATATGCAGTTGTAAATCCAAAGATTATTTCTCATTCCGAAGAAATGACTTATCTTCCTAGCGGAGAAGGTTGTTTATCCGTTGATGAAGAAACTACTGGACTAGTTAAAAGAGCCAAAAAGATCAAAGCGAAAGTTCATTTGGTAGATTTAAAATCTGGAGAAGTTAAAGAGACAACCTTAAAACTATCAGGTTATCCAGCAATTGTTTTCCAACATGAATATGATCATTTAATGGGGATTTTGTTTATTGATAAAATCTCAGACACTTTACCCGATATTGAGCCAATTCATTTTTATACAAGTGAAGAAGAGGAAGAATAAAGCCTATCAAATTTGATAGGCTTTTTTTATAATATCTTTTTTAGTTCTTGTGCAAAGTTTTTCCCGAATTCATAGATTTCATCAACTTGTGAAATTGATGGTTTAAACTTAATCTTCAATCCTGGTAAAGGTTTCATTTTCAACTGTTCTAATCTTTGATTGATGTTATCTACAGCTTCACCGCTCCAACCATAAGATCCAAAACTTGTCGCTATTTTACCTTTAAGTTCTTCATAATGAACTTTAGCTAAAATTTCCCAAATTGTCGGGAGAGTATCTCTAACAATCGTTGCTGAACCAAATAAGAATGCATTTGATTGCTTGATTCTTTTTACAACATTATCAATTTTAGCTTCAATAAGGTCATATAACTCAACATTTACTTTGCCTTCAAACTCATCTTTAATTGCGCTTTCGATAATTAAAGCCATTTGTTTTGTGTAATTATATGCACTAGCAAAGGGAATTACTACAAGCGGAATCTCATTAACTACTTCTTTTGACCATTTTTCATATAATTTAATTGCTTTAGGTATATAATCCTTTTCTAAAACTGCTCCATGTGAAGTAGCTATGATTTCTGGATAGTACTCCTTAACTTTTTTTACACCTCTTCTAACCGATGACATAAAAGGAGACATAATTGCATCAAAATATTCTTTTAAACTTCTGTCGTAATCTTTTATGTTTTTAAGATTACTTGAAACTACACCATCAAAAGCGTAATGCGCTCCAAAGAAGTCACAAGTAAATAGAATATTATCTTCAACAAGATAAGTAAACATAGTATCTGGCCAATGTAAGTTAGGTTGTAAAGAAAACTCTAAAGTTCTATTTCCTAAGGATAATCTTTCTCCATCTTTAACACGGTTAAAATTTAAATTTTCCATATTAATGATTTCTTTGATATTAAGTCCGGCAGCGGGTGATCCATAGATTTGAATATTAGGATTTTTCTCTAAAACATATTCAATTAAACCAGAATGATCTGGTTCTGCATGATTAACAATTAAATAATCGATATCTTCTACTTTTACGATATCATTAATTCTTTCGAAGAACTCATCTTTAAAAGGTGACTTTGCAGTATCAATTAAAGAAGTTTTTTCATTTCCTTTTACAATGTAAGAGTTATAGGTAGAGCCAAATTCAGTATGCATAACAATATCGAATACTTTTAAATCGTAATCGATTGCACCTACCCAATAAACTCCGTCTTTTAATTTATAAGATTTCATAAGTTTCACCTCACCTTAAATATTATACAAAAAATTGATGAATTAAACAAATATTTGGCTTAGTTTTGTTGTTTTTTTATAGTGCATTGACTTGAGGTTGAAAATTTGGTAAAGTGTTATGTGTGATAGAGTAATTTAATTAGGAGGAAAAATTATGAAATACCAATTATTTAGCGATTCATGTGTCGATATACCTCACTCATTAGCAGTTGAGTTAGAATTAGAAGTTTTACCTTTAAAAGTTACAGTCAAAGGTAAAGAATATGCAAACTATTTAGATTTTCGTGAAATTGAACCAAAAGTATTTTATGACTTACTGCGAGAACAAAACACCGCTTCTACAGCCCAGTTAAATCCAAATGATTTCGTAGAGAGTTTTACTCCATTTTTAGAAAAGGGTTATGATATTCTTCATTTGAGTTTTTCAAGCGCATTATCTGGAAGTTATAATTCAAGTTTAATCGCAAAAAAAGAACTGGAAGAAAAGTATCCAGAGAGAAAAATTGAAATCATCGATACTTTAGCCGCTTCAATGGGTCAAGGGTTACTAGTAACTCTAGCCGCAAGAGAAAAACAAAACGGTAAATCTCTAGAGGATTTAAAAAATTATGTTATCGATTTAAGATTAAGAATCTCACATCTTTTTACAGTTAGCGATTTAGGTCATTTAAGAAGGGGCGGAAGATTATCGGCTAGTTCAATGGTTTTAGGTAATTTGTTAAATATTAAGCCACTTCTACATGTTAATGATTTAGGGCAATTAAAAGTCTATGAGAAATCTCGAGGAAGATTCAAATCACTTAACAGTTTAGTTCATCGGATGGAGGAAACTATTGATAAAGAAAATTGTAAACTAATATATATCTCTCACGGCGACTGCCTGGAAGATGCTATTTATGTTCGCGATTTAGTAAAAGACAAACTCGGATTTAAAGACGATCAGTTCTTAATCAATCCAATAGGACCAGTTATTGGCGCTCATTCCGGTGTCAATACTCTGGCAATATTCTATATTGGTAACGAAAGAGAAACAAAGTAGAGATAATTCTCTACTTTTTTTGTTTTTAAGTTATTAATAAAATGATATAATATCTAAAGTAAACGTCAGATTTTAGGAGCTAAAAAATTATGTATAAAATACTTGATAAGGTTGAACTAAATAAAGATGTCGACTTGATGGTCATTGAAGCACCTTTGGTTGCGAAAAATACCAAACCGGGAAATTTTGTAATTATTAGAGTTGATAATATGGGTGAAAGAATCCCATTGACTATCGTTGAAAGCGATGCAAACTCAATAACGATAATTTCTCAAAAGATTGGCTATTCAACCAAAATGCTTGGCAAAAAAAACATCGGTGATAGTTTAGAAGACGTTGTTGGTCCTTTAGGGGTTCCAGCGCATATTAAACCAGTTAAAACTTTAGTGGCTGTAGCCGGTGGTGTTGGTGCAGCTCCACTTTACCCACAAGTAAAAGCTTATTTTGATCAAGGGACAAAAATTGACTTGATAATTGGCGCTTCAAACAAAGAGCATTTGATTTTAATCGATAAGTTTAAGGATATTGTTGAAAATATCTATATTTGTACAGATGATGGTTCTATGGGAGAAAAAGGCTTCGTTACAAAGGTATTAGAAAGACTTTTGAATGAAAAAAGTTATGAACTAGCAATAGCAATTGGTCCTTTAATTATGATGAAAAACGTTGTAAATCTAAATAAAAACTATAAATTAAAGACCGATGTTTCTTTAAATCCAATTATGATTGACGGCACAGGAATGTGCGGTAATTGTCGTGTATCAATCGGCGGAAAAACATTCTTCGCTTGTGTTGATGGACCTGATTTTCCTGGTGAAGAAATTGACTTTGATGAACTCATGGAAAGACAAAAATATTACAAACATGAAGAACATATTTGTAATCTAATGCTGGGAGAGAAAAAATGATTGAAAGAACAAAAATGCCTGAACTAGAAGCTGAAATAAGAAGCCATAACTTTGAAGAAGTTGCTTTAGGTTTCAACATTAAACAAGTAAAAATTGAAGCTTCTAGATGTTTGGACTGCAAGAACCCACGTTGTGTCACAGCGTGTCCAGTTAATATTGATATCCCCAGGTTTATCAAACTTATCTTAGAAGATAAATATGAAGATGCCTATTGCACTATATACCAAGATAACATCCTTCCAGCTGTTTGCGGAAGAGTTTGCCCTCAAGAAAAACAGTGCGAAGGCGCTTGTGTTCTTGGTATTAAATATGAGAGTGTTTCAATCGGCGCTTTAGAAAGGTTTTTAGGCGATTACAGTTTAAAAAATAACTTTTTAAAGAATGAAATTATTGAAGAAAATAATAATAAAGTAGCGATCATCGGAAGCGGTCCAGCGGGTCTGGCTTGTGCTGCTAGTATAAGAAGAATGGGTTATCATGTGGATGTTTATGAAGCCTTACATGAGTTTGGTGGGGTTTTAAAATATGGAATCCCAGAGTTTAGACTCCCGAAAACAATTGTAGATACTGAAATATATCGTCTAGAAAATTTAGGAATTAAATTCTACAAGAATGTAATCATTGGCAAAACTCTAACAATCGAACAATTATTTAATGAATATAACTACAAGGCTATCTTTATTGGTAGTGGGGCTGGATTACCTAGTTCTTTAGGAATTAAAGGTGAAAACTTAAACGGCGTCTACTATGCCAATGAATTTCTAACTCGCGTAAATCTAATGAAAGCGAACAATTTCCCACACTCAAATACTCCAGTTAAAATCGGCGAAACAGTAGCTGTAGTTGGTGGTGGAAATGTCGCAATGGACGCCGCAAGAACAGCTAAAAGATTGGGTGCTAAAAAAGTTTACGTTGTATATAGACGTAATATGGAATCCTTACCAGCAAGACTAGAAGAAATTCATCACGCTATTGAAGAAGGAATTGAATTTAGATTATTGCTTAATCCAGTTGAAATAATTGGTGAAGCTTATGAGATAAAAAAAATTAGATGTCAGGTTATGGTATTAGGTGACAAGGACGCTTCCGGTAGACAAAAACCAGTTCCAACAGACAATTATGAAGAGTTTGATATTGATAATCTAATAATCGCAATTGGTCAAAGCCCTAATCCGATTATTAAGAAAAGCACTCCAAATTTAAAAGTTGATGATTGGGGAAGAATTGTTGTTAATGATTATCAAACTTCAATACCCGGCGTTTTTGCCGGAGGCGATATTGTCACTGGTGCCGCTACTGTTATCCTAGCAATGGGAGCCGGAAAAGAAGCCGCAATTAGGATGGATAAATATATTAAAACGCTCTAAAATCGAGCGTTTTTTATTTTGTGACAACATTGTCATAAAAGCTATTGACAAACTAATAACACAGTAGTATTATATATTTGTGACACTGTTGTCATATTAAGGAGGTAAATCTATGCCGACAAAAACATTTTTGAATTTAGACAAAGAAAAAAAAGAAAGAATTGTCAAATCGGCTTTAATGGAATTTTCCAATAGAGCCTATGAACATGTAAATATCAGTGACATTATCAAAAAAGCCAAAATCCCTCGTGGTAGTTTTTATCAATATTTCAACGATAAAGAAGATTTGTATTTTTATTTAATAGAAATAATCAGAAATGAAAAGATGAGTTTTCTTCAAGATACATTGATAAATATTGAAGGAATCAGATTTGTGGAGTTAGTAAAGAGGCTATATGATGAAGGCGTAAAATTCGCTTTAAAATTTCCTCTTTACGTTAAAATTATGGACCATTTAATGAAAAGCAAAAATGAAATCTTTGATAAATTAATGAGTGATAACCTCATTATAGCCGAAAAAATCTATACCGATTTAATTGATAAAGATAAAGAAAGAGGCTACATCAGAAAAGATATTGATTCTTCTACTTTTGCTAAAATTGTGGTTCAATTAACAACTAATATAGCAGTTGAAGAACTAGATATAGCAAATGAAGAAGAAAGCTATAAAAAAATGATTGAAAGAAATAATAAAATACTCGAAATTATTGAGTTTGGAGTAAGCCAGGGAGATAAATAATGTTTAAAGTAAATAACTTAAAATTCAAGTATAAAAACAATAAAGAAGATGTAATCAAAGGAATTAGTTTTGAAATTAAAGAAGGTGAAATTTTCGGTTTTTTAGGACCTAGTGGCGCTGGAAAAAGTACAACCCAAAAGATCATAATCAAAATCCTAGAAGATTATCAAGGCGAAATTAAATATAAAGATAAAGATCTAAAAGAATATAACAACGATTTTTATGAAGAAATCGGTGTTAGTTTTGAAATGCCGATTCACTTTTCGAAGATGACGGCTATGGAAAATATAAACTTTTTCTTGAAACTTTATAAAAACAATGAAGATGTTGAAAGTTTGATGAAAAGAGTTGGCTTATGGGAAGACAGAGATAAGTTGGTAGGCGAGTTTTCTAAAGGAATGAAGATTAGACTAAATCTTGTTAGAGCTCTATTAAACAAACCAAAAATGCTTTTCTTAGATGAACCAACAAACGGACTAGACCCAACCAACGCAATGATTCTAAAAGACATGATAAGAGAATTCAAAAATCAAGGTGGAACCGTCTTTATAACTTCCCATATCATGGCAGATATTGATCAACTTTGTGACCGAGTAGCATTCATTGTTAATGGTGAAATTAAAGAAATTGATTCACCAAGAAATTTAAAGATTAGATACGGTAAAAGAGTAGTTTTAGTTGAATATAAAGAAGATGGCAAAACCTTAAGTAAAGAATTCCCGTTAGAACAAATTGGTAAGAATCAAGAATTTATCAATATCGTTCAAGAAAAAGAAATTGAAACAATCCACAGTGGAGAAACTACCTTAGAAGATATATTTATTAAGGTTACAGGGGTGAAATTAGACAATGAAAACCTCTAGAATATGGCTTTTAATCAAAGGCGAACTATATCGTTTACATAAATATAATGTCTTGTTTATAAGCATTTTAATCGCTATTATCTGGGGTGTTGTTTTATATTTTGTTGATTCTGTTTTATTTAATGCACTTCTACCTTTTTTAATTCTAATAGATGCAACAATGATGAGTGTAATGTATATCGGTAGTGTAATGTTTTTCGAAAAAAAGGAATCAACTCTATCCTCAGTCTTAGTAACCCCAGTTACTAATCAAGAGATTATTTTGTCTAAAATTATTGCTAATACAATTCATAATCTAATTTCAACAAGTTTGATAATAATTGCTTTTATATTTATCAAGCAAGTAAAGATAAACTACCCTTTAATGCTTATAGCAATAATTCTTATAACGGCTGTATTTACCGGATTAGGACTACTTCTGTCTTACTATCAAAAGGACTTTACAAGCATGTTGACAAACCTTATGATTCTTGGATTTGCTTTATTATTACCTAGTGCTCTATATGGTTTCAATGTATTAAAAGGAAACGCATGGGAGTATATTTTACTTCTAAATCCAGTTGAGGCTGCTAGCAAGGTTATAGCGGGAGGATTTAAAGGCATTAGTTTAGATTGGCATTATTATTTCAGTTTGTTTTATTTATTAATTGGCGGATTACTAACGTACAAATACTTAATATTACCAAAATTTAAAGACTATGCTGTATCAATCAGCGGAGTGTGATAAAGATGTTAAAAACTATATTAAAAGCAGAACTTAAAAATATCTTTAGAGATCGAATGTACATCTTTTTTATGGTATATCCAATCATTATCGGTACTGTTGGTTATTTTCTAATTCCTTACTTAGAAGAAACATCAAGTCCCGGAAGTTTATTACCAAGTATTCTCGTAATGTTATTTATTTTAATGACTGGTTATATCTTTGGAGCACTTACTGCGTTTACACTTTTAGATGATAAAGACGATTTAGTTTTAATGAGTCTTAAAGTAACACCTATTTCCGTAAAACTCTATGTTGCGGTTAAGTTATTCATATCTTTTGTTTTTGGATTCATCGCCACAATCATTTTGATTTATGCAACCAACTTTTTACCTGATTCATCATTTTGGATTGTCTTAATGATTTCAATTGTTGGAGCTTTACAAGCGCCAGGAGTAGCTTTAATAGTTAACTCATTCTCTGACAATAAAGTGGAAGGCTTCGTTATTATGAAAATGAGCGCACTAATTCTTGCCTTTCCAGTTATTGCTTTCTTTGTTCAATCTTGGCAAGAAGTATTTTTGGTATTCGCTCCAGGATTCTGGTCAGCGAGAATGATTCAAATGGAATTGATTACAGCTGTTGAAGCTAATTTTTCACTAATTGTTTACTTCGTTTTAGGCGTAATCTATAATTTATTGTTTACAACTTTGTTTATGAAAATATATTCAAAAAGAAGTAATTTATAAGGAGGATTTTTAATGAGAGTTCTAAGTATTATTCTAATTATTTATGGTATTATTTGCATCTTAACTGCTGGGTTAAGACCACCATTCATCATGAATTCCAAGAAGATTCAGATATTTGAAAAGTATCTTGGAAAATTAGGAACAATATTATTCATTCTTGGATTTGGTGTAGCAGCTTTGGTTATCGGAATTCTAATCTATGAGTAAAAAATTAAGGGAGTTGAAAAATCAACTCCCTTAGTCTATTTATAATCCTAAAAAGCTTTATTTATAACTTTTTCATAAATTGCAAATACTTGATTTGTCTCATTCACTTCACCGACACATTCGTTATGAATAAATACTTCTTTATTTGCTTGTCTGATCATAACAAAGTGGCGGTAGTAAACATACTTATCCACTCTAAAACTATTCAGTGGATCAAAGCCAATTA
>PGXI01000054.1 GCA_002839125.1 Tenericutes bacterium HGW-Tenericutes-5 | reverse complement strand
CCATTCCAAAGCTATATCCTTAGAACTAACACTATATCCTTTCTTACTAAAAGCTTCTAAAAAAGCAATCTCATAAGTAACATCATCATTATATGTGTTTGGCTTTCTAATATAATCCCTAATCTCACCAAATGTTTGTTTTAGGTTATCATGAGTATAGCCTTCCATCGCTGTACCAAATGCGCCACCAACAAACTGTGCTAACCAACCCATATAAGTTGATTTAAAGAAGTCTTTACCTTCAATATCCACAAATATTTTCTTTGGGAAATTAACCGCTAATTTATACTGATTGAAATTATCATAAACTTGATACTTAAAATACTTATGGTTTTCTATCCTTGGAAGCTTACCAAACATATTCCATAATTCATTAGTTATTCTTATAACACTAAGTAAATCCTTATCTTTATAAGCCAATAATCCCTTATGAATTAGCTTTTCAGCCTCAGTAACATCATAACCCATATTTTCCATCGATTGAACTGCGCCTACAATTACTTTTTCTGGCGCACCACTTCCAGGAACATTAGAATTCCATTTCATTAAATACTTAATATCAGCTAACTTTTCAAAATCATTAGCTGCGTCCCAAGTTTGTTCTTCTTCAGATAAAATAACTGGTTTTGCTTTACTAAAGACATCATACTCTAACTGCCAAGCTTTTTTCATTTCTATCACCCTCTAAATATTATTTTTGTTTCTTCTCTTCTTGATCACCGCAAAAATCACTAAACCGATAATAGTCACAAAATACGGTAATGTATTTAGTAATTCATAAGGAATATTAATTCCGGTTATAGTTTGTGCAGTTAAAGAAAAAGCATTAACTAACCCAAAAACAACCGCAAACAAAGCTGTCACATAGGGAATCCCGGCACCAATTGCTTCTGCAGCTAAACCGATAAAACCTCTACCGGCAATCATCCCCGTATTAAAACTACTCATAAAACCGATTGACATATAAGCTCCGCCAAGACCGGCTAAACCTCCAGCTATTAAAAGAGCTATCAGTTTAACTTTCTCCGAACTTACTCCAATAGAATCAACTGCTTTAGCATTCATACCGACTGATCTAATTCGTACACCTAAAACCGTCTTTTTTAAGAAGAAACTCATAGCTATTATCACTACTATTGCTAAATATACCAATAGATTTAAACTATCAAAAAAGATCTTACCAATAATAGGAATATCTCTTAGTAACGGAATACTAATAGTTTTTAAAGGCACGCTCGAATAATCACTTTTATTCCCTGTTAAAGCGTAAATGATAAATACAACTAAACCAGCTGCTAAGATATTAATCGCTATCCCAACTAATATTTCATTAGTTTTTAACTTAATCGTTGAAAAAGCAAAAAGATAACCCATTAAGACCCCAGCTACAAGAGCGAATAATATCCCCATAATTGCACTACTAAAAAGTGTAGAAAAGATAGCTCCAACAAGGGCAGAAACTAACATTGTTCCTTCAATACTAATATTGACTATACCTGCTTTATTTGATATCAACGCTGCCATACTAGCAAAAATAATTGGAGTTGCTAATGCTATAATTGTTACATAAAAGTTAACGGATGAAAACAAATCCCAAAAACTATTCATTCTTCATCACATCCATTCTTTGTGCATCTCTTCTTTCTTTATAATTATCAAGTAATCGTTTAAAGAAACTAGAAGAAAAGAATCTCTCAGAAGCAATCAATAAAATAATTACACCTTGGATAATCGCAACCACTTCTTGAGCAACATCACTATTGAAAGCCATCAAATCCGCTCCAGCTCTTAAATAACCGATGAAAAGCGCAGCTAAAGGTACAAATAACGGTTTATTCTTCGCAATGATTGTTACCATAAATCCATCAAAACCATACCCCGGTAATGTTTTCCAATTAAACCTGTGATAATTACTTAAAATTTCGGTTGCCCCACCAACACCTGCAATAAATATCCCAAGAGTTTGGGCCATAACAACTCTTCTTTGAACATTGATTCCCGAATACTTAGCAAAGTTTTCATTATCTCCAGTCATCTTAATCTCGTATCCTGGTAATGTTTTTGAAAAGAAAATCTTAACTAATATAACAATACCAACTACTATCAATAAACCATAAGAAATATTAGTTCCAGAAAATAAAATTTTCAGCTTCGAAACCTCTGGAATTATTTGTGTAGCGGTGTCACCCGAAGCATCATCGATTACAACATTTGATATTAAATATACCCCAATCCAAAGAACAATAAAATTAAGCATAATCGAACTAACAAACTCATTAACATTTAAACTCGACTTTAATTTAGCAGGGATATACCCAAATATAGCCGCTACTAAACCACCACCTACCAAAGCCGCAATAACCGCTAGTACTGCTGGGAGTTTTATATAAATAGCAATCAACGCCGCTACCAAACCGCCTACATAAAAAGCTCCTTCAGTAAATAAATTGAATTGATTAGCTTTAACAATAACGCACGCAGCTATCCCTGCAAACATTAAAGGAATAGCCTTTTTAATCAGTTCACCAAATTCCATCATATTAGAAAATGGTCCCACTACAAACCAATATATTGATTCACTAGGTTTATCAGATACAATCAAAATAATAATAATCGCAATTAAATAGGCAATTAAGACAGCCATAATTGTCTTTAAACTCTCAAAGAAAAATGTTTGAAAAGAAAAGCCTCTTTTCTTTGAATAAGACACCAATCGATCTTTTAACTTCATAATGATGCCCCCATATTCTCCTGCACGTCAATACCCAGCATATATCTACCTAACTGTTCTTCGTTTACATCTTTAATATTATTTATTCTAGCCACTACTTTACCATCATAAAGAACAATAACTGACTCAGCTAAATCATAAATCTCTTTAAGATCACTAGATATTAATAGAATACCTTTATCTTGACTTTGCAAACTCTTTAGTTTTTCATGTAAAGTCATAACTGCACCAATATCAATTCCTCTTGTTGGCTGATTAGCTATCAACACTCTTCTTGCGTCAACTATCTCTCTAGCACTAACAATCTTTTGAATATTACCGCCTGATAGTGACTTAACATCATCATACTTACTATTACATTTCACACCATAATCGTTTATTAAACTATCAGTAAACTCTTCTAATTTTCTACCATTTAGGAAAATACCATTTTGGTACTCCTTCTCCTTAGATTTTAAAACTATCGCGGATTCATAAATACTACCATTAAGATTAGCTCCATCGACCATTCGATCTTCAGGTATATATGAAATACCAGCTTTTCTAATCTCTAGTATTGATTCTCCCTTTAAACTAAAATCATCTAAGACGATATCACCATCATAGTTCTTAATTTCACCGTTTAAAACTTGAGAAAGCTCTTTTTGGCCGTTCCCTTCAACTCCAACTACACCAAGTATTTCTTTTTCTCTTATACTAAAACTAATATTATCCAATCTTTTTTTCCCACCAATGGTAAGAGACAAGCCTTTAATATCAAGGATGATTTTTCCTGGTTTTACATTTGATTTCAGTTTAGAAACCTCAAAATCATAGCCAACCATTTTCTTTGAAATCTCATCAATTGATATTTTATCAACATCATAAGTTCCAACAATGTTCCCAGCCTTCATAATAGTTACTCGGTCACATATCTCTTTAATCTCTCTCAGTTTATGAGTAATTATTATAATTGTATAATTGTCTTTTTTTAATAACATTAGTTGATGAAACAGTTCCTTTGTTTCTTGTGGTGTTAAAACCGCAGTTGGCTCATCCAAAATAATAATTCTTGCATCTCTAGCTAAGACCTTCATAATCTCTACTTTTTGCTTTAATCCAACTGTTAATTGACTTATTCTTTTTTCAGGATCAATTACCATGTCAAATTTGGTTCCAAGTTCTCTTGTAATCTCACAAGCTTTTTTATAGTCATATAAACCTTTTCTTTTAGGTTCTATACCCAGAACTATATTATCAGCAATCGTTAAGTTTTCTAGAAGCATAAAATGCTGATGAACCATTCCGATTCTTCTTTTCATCGCATCTACTGGAGAATGAATATTAATCAGTTCGCTATTAAAGTAAATTTCTCCTTTATCTGCTTTCTCTAGCCCAAACAAAATTTTCATTAAAGTTGTTTTACCAGCTCCGTTTTCCCCAGCCAAGGCATGAATTTCACCTTCTGCTAGTGAAAAAGTCGCATTATTAATAGCGACTATATCCGGATAATAAACTTTTCTTATGTCTTTCATCAACAATAAAGAATCAGCCACAGTAAACACCCCGCAAAATTTATTTACTCTAATGATTCAAACAACTGATCAACCTCATCAAGACTTAAATCAAAACGACTAGTAATGACCAAATCTCCATCAATAATCTGTGTTTTCAAACCATCAATATACAATCTTAATTCCTCTGGTACTAATGATTGATAATTTTCATTATCAGCTATGTCAATTATACCTTCAGCCAAGCCATAAGTGACTAGTACACCAAACTCCAACTCGCCATTATAAAACTTAACTGTACTATCATAGATTACATCTCCTACTTCTTTAAGAACTGATGTAATGATTAACTCAGCTCGCGATGGATTAGAGTTCTTGTAATAACTATATTGATCACTATCGACACCAATAACATATCGATTTTGTGTCTCGGCAGCATCAATAACACCAAGACCTGCTTGCGAAGCTGCAACAAAAATAACATCAGCGTTATTTGAGTATTGCACATTAGCTAAAGCCTTAGCTTGAGTTGAATCGCTGAAATTACCAACAAAAGAAGTCATTAAACTTGTTTGATTTAAGGCGTCGTTATTAACATATTCAATCCCCATAGCATAACCAACTGCAAAATCATAAATAATATTATTTCTCATCCCACCAATAAAACCAACTTTACCAGTCGCATTAACAGGACTTTCCATACCAGATGTACCATTAGCCATTTTAGCTGCCAATACACCCGCTAAAAAACCACCTTCATTCTGTCTAAAAACAATTGAATGAACATTAGGATAGCTCGATGCTTTTCCATCATCTATCTCTGTATCGAAAATCAAATACTTTTGGTTTGGATAACTTTTAGAAACTCTTTGTAATTGTTCTCGCATTTGTGTAGTTGCACAAATAATTAAATCATAATTCTGTTTTGAAACACGATAAAGAGTTGTTTCCCAATTACTTTGATTAGTTCCCATCTCGATAGTTGTAGCTTCAAAATCATCACCATAAGTTTCATTTAATCTGTCTATTCCTTCATTTGCAGAATCAAAAAACGACATATCACCTAAATTACCATTAACCAACAATACAACTCTAAAAACTCCATCATCTGTTGTTATAACGGTATCGGTACTACTGCCAGAACACGCGGTTATCATTAGCATAAAAACAAATGATGTTAAAAATATCATAACCTTCTTCATAATTAAAAACCTCTTCTTTCTAACTTTCCCTTTTCAAGAATAGTCTCTAGAAATGAGACTATTCTTTTTTAGGGGAAAAAATGTACTTAAATGCTAATTACCAACTTGATTCTTCAAAATTGATTTGAATATAATCGCCATTTCTAATTTGTGAACTATTAGCTCCAACAAGTAAAGATTCACCATTGTTATAAATTAGCCAATAACGATTATTAGTTCCATTTTCATAACTGTCAATAGCTTGAATCCAACCAGAGTCAGCTGATGATGTTTGAGAAATCCCTTTTCCTTGAACAGCTGCTAAAAACGCTTCATAAACTGTTGGATTACTTGATTTCACTGTAACTTCGCCATTGAAAATTTCATCATTGTCTGGACCCATGATTTGTAGATAAACTGTTCTATCAACTTCCCATCCAGATAATTCTGCTGGTTGATAAGCGCCTTCATCAGTACCAACTTCAAAAATCGGTTCTTCTTTCTTATCACACCCAATGAAACTAAACATACCCAATACCACAAACATTAAAACTAAAAATTTCTTCATTTTGTTTCCTCCTCTATTAATTACACATTCTTTGTGTATAATTTTTTTAAAAAATCTATCCCAAGAATATTGGATTTGTAATTGCGTATGCAGTATAATCACCAATAATCTCGATTACAAACCAATCCCCAAGTGAAACATTATCGATTCTAATAGTATTCTGATAACGATATCCATCTAACATCGGAACAATTGTTTCAATAATCTCACCATTTTTTATAATCCGTAATTCCAGTATCTCGTCTTGAGAAAATAAATCTAAGTTAATATCAACAAAAGTTTCTTGACCTAAAGCATAAGTTTCACCATAAATCATTCCTTCAATAGCGGCAATAATTCTTGGACCATTAGTTAAATACGAGTTACCATTCAAAATCGCATTATGTATCTTTTCTTCAGTTAACTCTCCATCAACATAAACCGCAAGCGATGGCATATTATTATAAACACCACGTCTTAAATAATCGTCTTTATATGCTTTATCATCAGTTGATCTATCAGCATATGCAGCTTTATAATAACCTGTAATATCATGATTATCTGCCCCACATGTTGCAGGTAAAAATTTTAAATTACCAGCTCGATATTCTTCCAAAAGTTCAAACCATTTATCACGAGCTTTAGCATTCTCATTTCTATTAGTCGGATAAAGACCATTCCAAATTTCAATACCATCGAAATCGCCTGCTAAATCCCAATAATTAAATCCTAAAACACTCGTAGCGAAAGGATGATTAATAGTCGAAATCGCACCACTTCTGACAATCTCTTGAGCTATTTCTCTAATTTCATCAATTGGCACATCACCTTTAATTGGATTAATATCTGCTTGTTCTAAAACATTACCCACGCCCAATGATTGAAAATGACCATAATCAGTTGTAATTTCAACACCACGCATCGCTACAAAATAAATAGGGTTTCCTGCACTATCAAACTCAGATACCAACCTACTTCCTTGAACCCACTCAGCAAGACCAGCAGCTGTATTGTGATCAGTAAGATATCCAAAGTGTAATCCGGAGCTAATATTACTTACCAGTACATCTTCAACACCCTGCTTACCATCACTAAAAGAAGTATGTTGATGCAAAGCTCCTAAATACCAACCCATAGAAGCACCATCATATAATTGATTTAATCTGACATCATCTATGTAATAAGTTTTGTAGTTTTCTACATTAATCGTAACGGATTTAGTAGAGTAATCCATCCCTCTTGAGAACGTTAGAGTATATTCTCCTTCTTCTAAATAAAGGGTATAACCAGATAGAATATTAGTATTAACTCTTTCCATATCACCATTTGGGTAGGTAATTATTATACCGGCTGTAAGCATATCACCAGCCCCACTCAAAACTCTTCCTTTTACTGTAGCTGGAAATGTTAGGTTATCTGTTCCAGAATTATCTTCAGTAGTAATACCTCCACTACACCCTACTAAAACAAAAGATATTAACAATAGTACTCCTATTAGTATTTTTTTCATGATTTTTACCTTCTTCCCATTAGATCTTTCTAGTGCTTTCTCTAATAACCATAGTAGGTTCTAAGCGATAAAACTCTTGTTTAGAAATCCCATTTTTAATGTAATCTATGATTAATTCCGTTGCTTTGCTTCCTAATTTTTTTATATCTTGATATACAGTAGATAAAGGAACTGATAACATCTTAGAAAACAATAAATCATCAAAACCGACTACTGATATATCTTCCGGAACCTTAAGGTTCTTCTCCTTGATTGCTTGATAACATCCATAAGCCATCAAATCATTACAAGCGAATATTGCGCTTACTCCTTTATCAATCAAACTTAAAGCTCCTAAGTATCCGCTATTATACTGATAATCTCCTTCTTCAACAAAAACATCTTTATAATCTATACCCGCTTCCTTTAAAGCTAACGTATAGCCTTTTAATCTTCTATCCGACGAGTAATTGCCGTTCATCCCGGTTATGCATCCTATTTTTTTGTGACCAAGTTCAATTAAATGCTTAGTAGCCATATAACCACCACGGCTATGATGAATCGAAACCCCAGGCATGTTAAGCCCCTTAATCCAACTATCTACTGTAACTATTGGAACATCATAATTATTCAATTTATCGATTAATTGCTCTTTGTTGTTCTGCTTCTCATCGGTATAAAAAGCCAAAATCAAACCATCAACACCTCTACTGATAAACTGCTCAACATACTTTACCGTTTCACTTAAGCTGTTATTGGCATTAGCTAATATCAATGAGTAATCAGACTTTTGACACTCATTTTCAATATTTTTTGCCAAATCAGCAAAGAAATTATTACCAATATCCGGAACCACTAAACCAATCATCTTTGATTCTTTTGTTACTAAACTTTTAGCCATATGATTAGGTATATAGTCTAATGATTTAGCAATTTCGACTATCTTATTTTTAGTAATCTGCGAAATAGTATTTGGTCTATTGTTCAAAACAAGCGATACCGTTGTAACCGACACACCTGCTGCAGATGCAATATCTTTAATTGTTGCTTTCATATCTCTATTCCAACTTTCTACTCAAGAAATCTTCTATGTCTTTAAGATTAGGCATTGAAGCTTGAGCACCGAATTTAGTAACTGCTAAAGCTGAAGCAGCTGTAGCAAAAGTTAATGATTCTTTAACACTTGATCCACTAGCTACTTTTGAAGCGATGGCTCCCACAAAAGCATCACCAGCACCAGTAGTATCGACTACTTTAACCTTGAACGGTCTTATCATAATCAAACCGTGACTATCACCATATACAGAACCATTACAGCCTCTAGTAATAATCACTTCTTTAACTCCTTTGTTGATAAAATAATCAACAACATGCTTATTAAAGTGAATTGAGTTGCTGTTAATTCCTGTAATCATTTCGGCTTCTATTTCATTAGGAATTATAATATCAACATACTTATATATCTCTTCTGGTAAGACTTGAGCAGGTGCAGGATTAAGAATGGTTTTTAAACCTAAATTTTTTGCTTTCTCCAAAGACTTTTTCACAGTTTCAACTGGTACTTCAAGTTGAGCTAAAAAGACATCATTCTTCTTCGCGATTTTGCTAAGAACTTTATTAACCTGGGAAAATGATGTTTTAGCGTTTGCTCCCTGATCTAGAATTATTCTATTATCTTCATCACTAAGTAAAATACATGCAACGCCACTACTTGTTTTTTTTGATACATTTATATAATCAGTGATAACCATTCTGTTCTTCAATTCATCAAGGATTATTTTTCCGAATAAATCATCGCCAACATTTCCTATCATATATGAACTTGTATTTAACAACGCACTGGCTACGGCTTGATTTGCTCCCTTACCACCAGAAAGCATATCGAAACTATCACTTTGCATAGTCTCGCCAACTTTAGGTATTCTTTTTGCAGAAAAAATTAAGTCTATATTCATACTTCCAACTATAAATAGATTGTTCATATAAGTACACATCCAATCATCGAGATATTATTTATATCAGTAAAACGTTTTACTAAAACCTTTTACCACATTATAATACTAAAAGTAAGCGCTGTCAATACAAAAAATTAACATTAATAAAAAATCACCCTTTTTTTAAGTATATTACTTCCAAAAGGGTGATTTTAAAAATTTGCAAATATATAAATCTAATACGCTTAATTTAATCTGTTCTATCTA
>PGXI01000053.1 GCA_002839125.1 Tenericutes bacterium HGW-Tenericutes-5 | reverse complement strand
CTGGTCGATAAATATCAGCCGCAACTAACAATGGTTTCTTGCTATTATTTTTTCTTATCAAGTTAGCTAACTTACCGGCTGTAGTAGTTTTTCCGGCACCTTGAAGCCCAACCATCAAAATAATTGATAAATCATCTTCTAAGTTTAGTTCGCTAGCCTCTGAACCCATTAATTTAGTTAATTCATCATTAACAATTTTTACAACTTGTTGGTCAGGGTTTAATCCTTTAAGGATTTTTTCTCCCATAGCGAGTGTTTTAACTTCTTCAGTAAACTCTTTAACAACTTTATAATTAACATCGGCTTCTAATAATGAGAGTCTTACCTCTCTCATCATTTCATCAATATCATTTTCCGTTAGTTTTGCTTTTCCAGTTAGCCTTCTTAAAGCCATTTGAAAACGACTTGTCAAATTCTCAAAAGCCATATTACATCACCTTTTCTATTTTTTTAATTAATGTTTTTACTTTAGAAGATAAGTTACCTTCTTCTTTTTTTAATTCATCCAATAATTCATCAATGCTTTTACTTTTCTGTAAAACTTTAAGTTTAGCTTCTAAGTCTTCTAAATGTTTGATAATATTCTTTATTTGAAGATGAACTGCATTTCTACTAACGCCATAAATCTCTGCTATTTCAGCTAAAGAATAATCTTTCAAAAAATAGTAGTCAAAATACTCTTTTTGTTTTTCAGTCAACAACTCTTGATAGATATCAAACAATCTATTTAATTTAATTGTTTCTTCTACATCGTATCCCATATTTTCACCTACTCAAAAAAATCAGAGAATAAGCCATAGATATAATCTTCTATGTCAAAATATTCTAAATCTGTCAATTTTTCACCTAAGCCAACGAAACTGATTGGAATTCCTAATTTGTTTCTTATCGCTAAGACAATACCACCTTTAGCAGTACCGTCTAACTTTGTTAGAATAATCCCCGTAATCTCTGTCACTTCAGAAAATATCTGGGCTTGTGAAAGTCCATTTTGTCCAGTGGTTGCGTCAATTACAAGATATGTTTCAAAACTTTGATTGTTAGTTTCTCTTTTAATGATTCGGTTTATTTTTTCAAGCTCCATCATTAAATTTTTCTTATTTTGCAATCTTCCTGCTGTATCGATTAACAACACATCAATGTTCTTTTGTTTAGCTTGCTTTATTGCATCAAAGATAACGCTTGAAGGATCGCTACCAGCATCTTTAGCAACAACTTCAACTCCAACTCTATCTCCAAAAACCTTGAGTTGATTAATAGCTCCAGCTCTAAACGTATCTCCCGCAGCCATCATTACCGACTTACCTTCATTTTTGATTCGATGAGCCAACTTACCAATTGAGGTTGTTTTTCCAGTGCCGTTAACCCCGACGAAAAGAATTACCGTTAATCCTTCTTTGTTATATCTAATATTGGTATTAACAACTTCGTTTTTTAAGTACAGTTCAAACATCTGATCGACAATAATGTTTTCTAAATCTAACGGTTTCTCAATCTTGTTATTTTTTACAGTTTGCCGAATATTCTCTACAAATTCGACAACTGTATCAACACCAATATCAGCCATAATAAAGATTTCTTCTAATTTTGAATATAAGTCTTCATCAATTTTTTTGGATTTTTCTAGAATATCTTTTAAAGAAGACAAAGATTGATTTCTTGTCTTCATCATTCCAATTTTAAATTTTTCAGCTTTTTGTCTTTTTTCTTTATTGCTAAAGAGTTTAGAAAATAAACCCATAATTTCACCACCTAAAAAATCTATATGTATTATATCATAGATTTGATATTTTACTAAATAATTAACTAAAAATTCGCCCCAGATAACTGAGACGAATTTAGGAAGGGTAAGTGTTTATATAACACTTTAGGGAAATTAACTACTTGAAGTAGTTATACCCATATATTATCACATTTTTTATTACATAACAAATGAAGTTTTTGTGAAGATTTTCAAGTATTTATTGCTTGTGATTGCAATCAGAACCGTCAAGGCAAAATACTTCATCTAATTCATTTTTAACTACAACACTTTTACATTTTGGGCATTCATCTTCTACAATTTTCAAAGGTGAAATATATTTGCATTTAGGAAATCTTGAGCAAGCTAAGAATTTATTACCCTTGTTCTTACCTTTTTTCGCTACTCTCACTACAAGAGTTCCTTCCTTACATTCTGGACATGTAACATCAGTATCAAAGGTTGGAGTTTTTTCTTTTTCTTGGGGTTTAATATACTTACATGTAGGGTAATTAGAACAAGCTTCAAATTCCCCATACTTACCTGTACGCCAAACCATCGGTTCACCACAAACTGGACAATCTTCACCGGTTTCTTTAGCTTTAACTTTAACCATATGCTTTTGTGCATTTTCTACCAAAGGCATAAAGTAATTATAAAATTCTTTTAATACTTTTAGTTGCTGAATCTCACCATTTGCAATATTATCTAAGAATTCTTCCATCTCTTTTGAGTAATGAACACTGATAAAATCAGAGAAAAATTCATCTAGCTGTTCGGTAGTTAGAACTCCTTGATCAGTAGGAATAAGTTTAGTTTTATTCTCCACTTTAACATAACCACGATCTTGTAAAGTCGTTAATGTGTTAGCGTAGGTGGAAGGTCTTCCTATACCTAATTCTTCCATATCCTTAATCAATTTAGCTTCAGTATAACTTGATGGTGGATTGGTAAACAATTGCTTTTCATACACTTCGTCTGCCTTAATTTCATCGTTTTCTTTAAAAATAGAAAGGTCAGATAATTTGTCACTTGATTCATTTTCATAGTCTCTAGTAAGTTTTAAGTAACCATCAAAAATCGGTTTAGAACTTGAAGCTTTAAACTGGTTATTATTATTTTCGAAAATAACGGTAGTGACTTCATTAGTAGCCGGACTCATCAATGACCCTAAAGCTTTATCATAAATTAGTTTATAAATTTTATATTCTTGAGTTTTAAGTTTATGTTTCAATGATTCTGGTGTTCTTTTTAGACTTGTAGGTCTAATCGCTTCATGAGCATCTTGAGCATTTTCGGCATTCTTAGGTTTTCGGTAATAACCTAGATATTTCGAACCGAAGGTTTCTTTGATAAAATGTCTAGTATCTTCAATAAATGTTTCGGATAATCTCGTTGAGTCAGTACGCATGTAAGTTATAAGACCAACTGTTTCACCATCAATATCCATACCTTCATATAGTTTTTGAGCAATTGCCATTGTGTGCTTTGAGGACATTTTATATTTTGACGAAGCAGCTTGATATAAAGCAGATGTTGTTAATGCCGGTTTTGGATATGATTTGCTTTCTTTAATCTCAACACTAGCCACTTTGAAATATTCTTTTAAACCTTTTAATATTTTATTAGCTTCATCAGATGTTTTAATATCCGCTTTTTCGTTATTGATCTTTGCCAACTGCGCTTCAATTTCACCAAATTTTGCATAAATTTCATAATACTCTTCTGGAACAAAACTGCTTATTTCTTTTTCTAAATCAACTATTAGTTTTAAAGCCGCTGATTGAACTCTACCTGCTGATTTTGACTTAATTTTAGAATTTAACAACTTCGAAAGTTTGAAGCCAATAATCCGATCCAGCATTCTTCTAGTTTCTTGAGAAGATACCAAATCCATATCAATATCTCTTGGGTTTTCAAACGCTCTTAGAATCGCATCTTTGGTTATTTCATTAAATTCAACTCTTCTTACCTTCTTATTACCAATTTTTAATGTATCGTACAAATGCCAAGAAATCGCTTCTCCTTCGCGATCCGGGTCGGTCGCTAGATAGATTTCTTGGGCAGTGCTAATTAATTTATTAAGTTCATTTACTATTTTCTTCTTATCAGGTTGAATTTGATAATTTGGAGTGAAATCATTATCAATATCAATACCTAATCCTCCCTTTCCAGTCGTAGCCAAATCTCTGATGTGACCAACACTTGCAGTAACTAAATAATCTTTACCTAAGTATTGTTTAATTGTTTTTGACTTGGATGGAGATTCTACGATTACAACTTTATTCGCCATAATTCACCTCGCCCTTATATAATATACGCATTATTTTTCAATTGTCAACTTTTTTTATTTGAGAAAAATGTGTCCTTTTTCCTTAATAATATATATATTATTATGACAAATTAAAAAGCGAGATTAATCCCGCTTCATTTTAAAATCCAATAAATATAAACGTCATTCGATCTTTCTTTTGCATATCTTTTAAAGTAATCACTCTTGCATTAGGAAAGTAATACTTAGCTATTTTTTGAAGTTCTTCCATTTTATCATAAGCATGCTCAAAAGCTATCATTGCTTTTTCTTTTAGTATTTGATTTGCATCTTTGAGGATTTGACGATAAAAATCAAGTCCGTCTTCTCCACCAAATAAGGCAATATGAGGTTCATTATCATAGATTATTGGATCCACTTCTTCTTTGTTTGGAATATAAGGTGGATTCGAAACTAAAATATCAAACTTTTTTCCAAACAAAGGCTTAAGCATATCACCTTGAATAAAATCGACTTTAGCCTCTAATTTTAAGGCATTCTCTTTAGCTAAGTCCAAAGCTTCAACGCTAATGTCTGTGGCGGTTAAACTCATTTTACTCTCTTCTTTAGCCAAAGATATGGCTAAGCATCCAGAACCTGTTCCTACATCGACAACATCTACCTCTTTGCCATTAAAAAATTCATCATAATAATAAAGAGTGTTTGCGACTAATTCTTCTGTTTCAAAGCGGGGAATTAGAGCTGTATTCTTTACTAGAAATTTATATCCGTAGAAATATACATACCCGATGATTTGTTGGACAGGAATGTTTTTTTCAAGATACTTTTCCAAAGCTTCATGAAAACTTCCAATTGCGGCTTCCGGCATTTGTTCTTCATATTTTAAATATAGTTCGCTTGGTGAAAGCTGAGAAAACTCAAGAAAAAGAAGTTCAGTAGCGCTTGATTCTTTCCCTTTTTTTCTGGTAAGAGTTTTAGCGTTTTTTAGAACTTCTTTATAACTTAACATTATTGTTTAGCCAACTTTCTTTTTTGTTCTTCAGATATCAAAGCTTCGATAACTGAATCTAGTTTTCCATCGATTATTCTGTCTAATTGTTGGATTGTCAAATTTATTCTATGATCAGTAACTCGGTTTTGCGGATAGTTGTAAGTTCTAATTTTTTCACTTCTATCCCCACTACCAATTTTAGATTTTCTTTCTTCGCCTTCTTTTTCAAGTTTAGCTTGTAACATTTGGTCATAAAGTCTAGATCTCAAGATTCTTAAAGCTGAAGCTTTATTTTCGTGTTGAGATTTACCGTCTTGACATTGAGCAACTGTATTTGTTGGTACATGCGTTACTCTAACTGCAGATTTAGTAGTATTTACTGATTGGCCACCTGGTCCTGATGAACAGAAAGTATCTACTCTAACGTCTTCCATGTCCAACTCGAAATCGATCTCCTCGGCTTCTGGTAAAACTACTACAGTTGCGGTCGAAGTATGAATTCTACCGCTAGATTCTGTTTGCGGTACTCTCTGAACGCGGTGAACTCCAGATTCATACTTTAGATATGAATAAACGCTATCGCCTGTAACCATAAACTCAATCTGACTAAATCCACCAGCTTCTTTTTGTTCAGCGTATAATAATTCAATTTTCCAATCCATAGCTTCAGCATATTTTGAGTACATTCTGAATAAATCACCAGCAAAAATATTGGCTTCATCTCCACCGGCTGCACCACGGATTTCCACGATAACATTCTTTTCATCATTTGGATCTTTTGGTATTAGTAAAAGTTCTAATTCTTCTTCTAATTGAATCATTCTTTCTCTACTAGATTCAAGCTCCATTTCAGCCATTTCTTTAATTTCAGGATCTTTGTCTTTAGACATGTCTTTTAAACCGTCTAAGGATTCTAAAATTTGTTTATATTCACGAAACTTCAATACAGGTTTTTCTAATTTCGAATATTCTTTAGCTAATTCAGTAACTTTTTTTATATCGGTAGCAATCTCTGGTTTGCCCATTAAAAGCGCGATTTCTATGTATCTATTCTCAAGTTGTTCTAATCGTTCTTGTAACATTGTGTATCACCTTTCTTAGTCACCGGAATAAGAGTTGAATTTAGAAGTTTCCTTATTAAAAATTAATTGAAAATCTCCAGGTGTTCCATGCCGGTTCTTCGCAACTGAAAATTGCGTTAAATTTCTTTTTCTTTCATCATCATTATCTTCGTCTTTAACATAAAGGAAGATGATGATATCAGCATCTTGTTCAATTGATCCAGACTCTCTCAAGTCAGACATTTTTGGACGTTTATCGTCCCCTTTACGTTGTTCAATACTTCTTGATAACTGACTTAAAGCTACTACTGGTACCTTTAATTCACGAGCCATTTCCTTTAGAACCCGAGATATTTCTGATACTTCTTGAACTCTATTACCTTTATAAACTCCAGAACCACTTAATAATTGCAAGTAATCGACAATAACTAAATCTAAAGTTCCGTTTTGTTTCATCTTACGACATTTGCTTCTCAAATCCATAACTTCAACAGTACCGGAATCATCAAAATAGAGATTAGTATCTCTTAAATTGCTTACAGCAGCTTGAAGTCTTTCCCATTCTGATGCGGAAAGATCTGCTTTTCTCAGTTTTGTATTTGAGATTTGCGCTTGAGCGCTAAGAAGTCTTAGTAATAATTGTTCTACGCCCATTTCCAAAGAGAAAAAAGCAATGTGCGGTCTTTTTTCCAAAGAACCGACATTCAATGCTAGATTCAAAGCGAAGGCTGTCTTACCAACACCTGGTCGCGCTGCTATAATCAAAAGGTCGGAAGGTTGAAGACCTAAAGTATAGTTATTAAAAGCTTTATATCTTGTGTCTAGTCCTGTAACATTGTCGACAACGCGTTCTCTTTCAGCTAGTTTATTGATAGTTTCCTCAGCGATATCGGCTACTTTAACGAAGTCAGATGTTCGACGGTTTTTAGTTATTTCAAAAATTTCTTTTTCTACTTGGTCGATAAAATGAGGCGCGTCTTCAACCTGTTTTGATTGAACTATAAGATCATTAAATTTTTCTTGCAGTCTTCTTAAAACTGATCTATCTTTAACGATATTTACATATTCTAATAGGTTGGCTGTTGAAGGAACCACGGAAGCGAGGTTGATGATATAATCTCTACCACCAACTTTTTCAAGGTTATTAATATTCTCTAAATATGTGATTACAGTAATAATATCAATAGCGTTGTTATTATGAAATAGTTTTAACATCGCTTTATATATTATTTGATTGCTAGGACTATAAAAATCATCAACTAACAATTTGTCAGCAATAACATGCATCTCATTATTATTGAAGAAAACAGAACCTAAGACAGATTCTTCCGCTTCTAAGCTATAGAGCAATGATTCCATAATTTACCTTCCTATTCTTGTTCAAGGACTTGTATACTTATATTGGCGTTAACATCCTTATGTAGTTTTATACTAACATCATAATTCCCTAAAGAATTGATATTATCATCTAAATCTATTTTTCTTTTATCAATTGAAATATTGTAAACTTTCTTTAATTCATCAGCTATTTGTTTTGAACTGATTGAGCCAAACAATTTTCCTGATTCACCAATTTTAACATAAAGTTTAATTGGACTCTCTTCAATATCTTTCTTTAATTCTAAGGCGTTTTGATATTCTTTATTAGCATCTTGTTTTTGTTTTTCAATCTCTTCATTAAGACTCTTTAGGTTTGCTTGGTTAGCAGCTATAGCATGCTTTGATGTTAGAAGATAATTACCGTATCCAGTAGCTACTTCGATAACATCGCCTTTCTTACCTTTACCTTTTACGTCTTTTATAAGAATTAGTTTCATTATTGTATCCTCCTTATAATTTTCATGGATAATTTGTTCAATTTCATGTGCAATTTTCTCTGGCGAAGTATCCTTAACTTGTGCTGCGGCGTTATTCATATGTCCGCCACCACCAAATTTTTCCATGACAATTTGAACGTTGAAATTGTTGATAGATCGTGCTGAAACCGCAACTGTTTCATTACTGATGAAGCCAATCGCGAAAGCAGCTATAATATTATCGATTTCTAGTAGTTCATCAGCGGTTTTAGCTAGTTGGACTCGATCGGTAATATCTTGTTTTTCAAGCAAAGTAATCGCAAAATGATTGTTTATTATCTTTGCTCTGTTAACCAAATTGGATTTAGTTTTAATATCATCTAATGATTCTCTTAAAATCAATTTAGCCTTTCCAGGATCAGCGCCAAAAAGTCGTAATTTTGCCGCTGTTTCAAAGGTTCTAGCTCCGGTATGAACTGTAAAATTGTTCGTATCAATCATCATTCCGGCTAACATAATTGTTGCTTCAAAAGGGTCAAGTTCAACTTCTTCTCTAAAGAAATCGATTAATTCTGTGACAAGTTCAACTGATGATGATGCATATGGTTCAACATAGTTCATTAACATATCGGTTATAGCATTATCGAGTCTTCTGTGGTGATCAATCACAACAATATGTTTTGTTTTTTCAGTAAGTAAAGGTACATTCGATTGTGATGGAGAATGATGGTCAACCAAAACTAATAATGAATTATGGTTAATTTGTTCTAAAGCATCTTCAGGGTCAATCAAATAATCAAGCAATTTAATATATTCTTGATTCAACATATTAATTAACTTTGCAGTAGTCTGATCAACATTATCGAAATCTAATACTATTTTGGAATTCTTGTTTTTAGTTAAAGCCATTTCTAATAAACCAACGGCTGCTCCTAAGGCGTCTAAATCGGTTCCTTTATGAGGCATAATAAAGATATTGCTTCTTTCATTAAAGAAATCTTCAAGTGCCCTTGAATTAACTTTGGCTGAAATCTTTGATCTTTTTTCTACTGTATTAGTTTTTCCACCAAAGAATTTTATTGGTTGATTTTTAAGGTTAACAACCGCTTGGTCTCCACCACGGGCGATTGCCAGTTTTAAAGCTTCTTCAGCTGCTTCTCCTAGTTCTGGTGGCGAAACTTCAAAAGCCGCTATCCCAATAGAAAGAGTAACTCTAACATCATTATCATTAGCTATTTTACTGATGATATTCAAAATTGTAAACTGATTTTTCATCAACTCATCGAGTTTTTTTCTGTCCATCATAATAACAGATTTTTCTGGTCTTAAGTTAATAAAATAGATATTGTTTGATGAACACCATGAATTAAGAGCTGACAAAAGTAGCCCTTGGATGTTAGCTTTTACTTGAAAGTCAAGATTAGAAGTAGCCTCATTAAAATTGTCTAAACTCATTACCCCAATAACATCAGAAAAATCATAGTATTTTTGTTTTATCATCTCTCGATCAGTGACTTCGAAAAGATAAATGGCGTTATTTTTTGGATAATGAACCGCATCATAAATCTTATCATAAACAGCTGTTGTAAATTTACCGATTCGCTTTGAAACATTTTCAAATAAATCTCTATTTATAACTTTTAATGTTCTATCAACCAAAGCGTTTGAAAATATTTCTTTAGCAAATGCATTGGCATAAACAATATTAAATTCTTCGTCATAAAGAATAATCCCTATAGGTAAACTTGAAAGAGCTATTTCTTCAGAATTAAAACGTCTTTTTTGAAGACTATTCATCTCTCTG
>PGXI01000155.1 GCA_002839125.1 Tenericutes bacterium HGW-Tenericutes-5 | reverse complement strand
CAAAGCTCTTAAAACGCGTCTGCGGTTAGATAAATCACATTTTTTCGCCAGTAACGGTTTTGTATCAATCAAGATTCTCGCTAAAGATTCAGTCGATAATTCATCATATTCTTTCATTAATTCAGTGTTTCTTTTTTCACCTAAAAATTGATAATCATCGACAACTGAACTTAGGTATAAACCACTACCGCCAACAATTACCGGAAAAAGCCCTTTTTCCTTTAACATAGCGATTTTCTCTCTTACTAAAGTCTGATACTCAGCCACTGAAAACTCTGCTTCTGGACTTAAAATATCCAGTAAATGATGCTTTATACCTTGCATTTCTTGAGGTTTAATCTTAGCGGTTCCGATATCTAAACCTCGGTAAAACTGCATCGCATCGCCATTGATTATTTCACATGAAAATTTCTTAGCAACTTCAACGCTAAGTTTTGTTTTACCAACTGCAGTTGGTCCAACAATCATTACCAAATCTAGCATCTATATCACCCGGTTAAACCAATGTTCAATCGTATTCATGTTTATATCAACGATTATAGGTCTTCCGTGAGGACAAGTATAAGGTCTTTTACATTTTCTTAAGTCACTTAATAATTGATTAGCCTCTAAACTAGAGATATAGTGATTAGCCTTTAACGAATGCTTACAAGCAAGCAACTTAGCCAAGTCATCTATTAAACTTTCCTTTGAAGTAAAATCATTCTCTAACAAACTCATAATCATACTTTCAATATAAATCTCTTCATAACCTTCAGGGAACCAATTAGGTATCTTCTTAACCAAAACAAAGTTGTCTTTAATCTCTAAATCAACCCCAAAATCTAAAAACTCAGTTTCATGATCAATTAATCTAATCAATAAGTCATTACTGATTTCAATTTTTAAAGGTAATAACAATTCATTTGTTTCTAAATCCTTCTTTAGCCATTTACTAAGATATCTTTCATAACGAACTCTTTCAGCTGCGGCATGTTGATCCAGCAAATAGAGTCCTTCTTCATTTTGCCAAATAAGATAAGTTCCGGCGAATTGACCGATATATTCCATATCGGGAATAACAACTACTTCATCCTTTTTTACTTGATCGTTTTTGACATTATTTTTTACTTCTTGATCATGATTATAACTAGTCTCT
>PGXI01000154.1 GCA_002839125.1 Tenericutes bacterium HGW-Tenericutes-5 | reverse complement strand
CGTCAATGGCAGCTTTTACCATGGTATAACCGGGGTCTGACATAAGGGGCGTACCCGCGTCAGATACCAGCGACACATTCGTGCCGCCCGTTAAAATAGATATGATTTCAGCTTCACGTTCCCTTTCATTATGCTTATGATATGAAATTAGTTTTGAAGTTATCTCATAATGGTGGAATAATTTTTGGGTTACCCTGGTATCTTCGGCAATAACATAAGACGTTGACTTCAGCGTTTCTATAGCGCGAAACGTTATATCTTTTAAATTGCCTTTGTCAAGAATTATGTTAGAAATTACTTGATATGTGGCATTTCTGTTAGAACAAACTCTGTCGTCATTCGTTTAATTCTTTCAACTATTCGGTATGAAGCAATTGTCTCAAGATTGTTATCCGTTTTTCTAAAGGCTTTAGCTAAATCATTATAGTTCAAATTCGAACTGAAAAATGTTGGTTTATTATCCAAAAGACGATGTTGTAATATCGGACCTAATACTTCATCCCTTATGAATTCACTAAAATATTCTCCGCCTATATCATCGAGCATCAATATTTCAGCGTCTTTGATTGAAGTGATTTTGTCTTCAAGGCTTCCGTCGCCAATCGATGATTTGAGTTCTCTAGCTAAATCAGGATAATAAGCAAAATAGACTTTGTGACCTAGTTTTGCTAGTTCATTGGCTAAAATAGCCAAGATATATGTCTTCCCCGTGCCATATTTACCACAGATATACATACCTCTGATAAAGTTATCTTTACTATAATTTTTAAGAAATCTTAAAATGTAGTTGTTGATTGATTTTCTGGTATCGCCGATTAAGTCTAAATCATCTAACGAAGCATTGAAAATTCGTTTAGGCACATACATAGCAAAAATATTATCAGTTGATTGATTGAAGCGGTTATACTTGCATCGGCCATAGGTTAATTCAATATAGCCTGGGTGATATTCAAGTCTTGGTGAAAATCCAACGGTAGCTAAAAGACATTCTTCTAGATTCGGACACTTTTCACAAATAGCTTTTTCATCTCTATAGGTTAGAAAGACATTTAATGATCTTATTACATCTTCATGCTTTAAGTCATGGTCAAGAATAAACTTTTGGATGATTGGATCTTGCATCAAACCGTCGATAATACTATCATAATCGATTCTTGTTTGTGTATC
>PGXI01000052.1 GCA_002839125.1 Tenericutes bacterium HGW-Tenericutes-5 | reverse complement strand
CAGCCTCTGCACTTGATGTTAAACTCAATCCATAAGTTTCAAAAGCAAAATATAGTACTGGTTGGAAGAAAGCTACTAATACAATCCAAAATAATGATTTTAAATGAATTTTGATTTTAATAATTCCCGTTATTCTCAAAATCGTAAAAACTAAAAATGCTAGTAAAAATCGGTAAGCTATAAGACCCATAGGACTTACATAATTCATTGCGGTTTTAGACATCATAAAGGAGAAACCGAATATTATACTGAAGAATATACCCGATATATGAGCTTTTTTATTCATATAAATCTCCTTGATAAAAATTATTCTTTCGCATCAATTTATCAATCTCATTGCTGACGATAAACTTCTTTAAAGTCCACTTTGGTTCAATAAGTTCATTTCGGTCTGGATCGCCAGTAACCCTATGAATGATAATGTTTTTATTTAATAATCTTAGTTGTTTAACAGTTATATTTATATATTCTTTCATTGATAATAGCGGAAAAGGTTTCCTGTCAAAACTACGTGCAAGTGGCGTATTATTTACGATATAAAGCATATGTATCTTAACGCCTTGAATATCTAAGGTGTTTAGAAATTTAGCGGTTTCCAACATCATATCTTCATTTTCGTTAGGTAAACCGTTGATAATGTGGACTACTACATTGATGTTTCTCTTGCGCAGATTTTTAACTGTTTGAACGAAGTTATTTAAGTCGTGTCCTCGGTTTATTGATTTAAGTGTAATATCATGCATTGACTGTAAGCCTAGCTCAATCGTTAAGTAGGTTTTTTGGTTTAATTCTTCTAGAAGTTTATATACATCATCATTAAAACAATCTGATCTGGTACCGATATTTAAACCAATAATATCCTTATCGAGATTTAGGGCTTCATAATAAATTTTCCTTAACTTTTCAATCGGTCCATAGGTATTACTAAAAGATTGGAAGTAGGCAATATATTTTCCTTCTTTCCATTTATTCTGCATCATCGTTTTAATTTTCTCAAATTGCACTTTTAAACTATCACTTACTTTACCACCGAACTCACCACTGCCAGAATCCGTGCAAAAAACGCATCCTATTCTTGATATTGAACCATCGCGATTAGGACAAGTAAAGTCACCGTTTAACGCTATTTTATAAACTTTGCTATTGAAGCGGTGGCGATAGTAATTATTCAAAGCGTTGTAATGTTTTTCTTCTGTAAAGTAATTCATAGTCTCACCTAAAAAAATTATATCATAATTATTGATTATTAAATATTATTTATTTGTTTTGTTTATACTGGAAATTACTATTTCTTATTTTTCAAAATGTGTTTTTTTCTTGATGTTGACATAAAACATGTTATAATAATCTCTAGTAGGTGATTAAGATGTTTGAAGTGTTTGCAAATAGTATAGTAAATCCTAAACAAATTATAAACTACCACAAAAAAAAGGGTGGTTTTGTTTTTCTATATATATTATTTTTAGTTTTATTAATGTCAATTTCAACTTTTGTTTTTTATATTTCCAATAAACCAACAATTCCTAATGAACAAACTACCAGCTGCGAGATTATTAGCAATGAACTCGTTTGCTCAGGAGAAAGTTATGATCCAAAAGAAAGTTTCGAGATTTATGATTTTGAAGTATATCTTCTTAATAAAGATATGTCTCTTTCTGAAGCCGGAAATTTAAGTGATTTTGCGATTGTAATTCAAGGTTCAAGTTTAAGAGTTTATATTGGTGGACAATCAATTAGTTCTATAGCTTTTCTTACGCTTTATGAAGTCGGTTCAATCGAAATGATGTTTTCTTCATTAAGCACAAGTATTTTAACTGCTGGTATTTTAATGGGTATTGTGAGTAATATATTAATTATTTTATTTATTATTTTAATTTCAACTATTCCATTTTTAAAATTTAAAAGAGTGATATCTTATAAGAAAATTTTTAAGATGTTGACATTTGCTGCAACGCCTATGGCATTCTTGTTTGCTATCTACAATCTTATAAATTTTGATACATTGATCTTTTTTATTTTGATGTTGTTTGCATACCGAAGTGTTTTTACTTTGCAAAAAGAACTTCATTTTCGAGTTTTGAACCGAGAAGGATATTATCAACCTCAACCAAATAATCAAGATGACGAAGAAGACGATACGGAAGAAGATGAAAAAAACTGAGATTAGTTTAATTCACTTGAAAATAGTACTTATTATGTTATAATTATTAAGTAAATACGATGATATAGCAATAGTAGATTAAGTGTGTTTTTTAAAAGAGAGTTAGGAATGGTGAAAACTAACAAAAATCCTTGATCGAATTAGGCTATGGAGTAGGTTTTGTGCAACTCGTGAGCAAAACTCGTAATTAACTTGCGTTAAAGGTTAGTTTTAAGTGCTGAGATATTTAGTCTCAGAATTAAGGTGGTACCACGGAAAAATTCGTCCTTTACAAAGATTTGTGAAGGACTTTTTATTTAGAAAGGAATGATTTTATGAGCGAGTTTATACCTAGTTTTGATGAAAAGAAAATTGAAAAAAAATGGCAAGATATCTGGTATTCTAACCGATACTTTAATGCTAATGATTATTCTGAAAAAGAGAAGTACTATAGTCTTGTGGAATTCCCATATCCAAGTGGAGCGGGCATGCATATTGGCCATATTAGAGCTTATCTTTCTTTGGATGTAATATCAAGAAAAAGAAGAATGGAAGGAAAGAACGTATTGTTTCCGATTGGTTTTGATGCTTTTGGATTGCCGACAGAAAATTATGCTATTCAAAATCAAATCCATCCAAGAATTATTACTGACAGGAACATTAAAACTTTCATCAATCAATTGAAATCTGCTGGTTTTTCCTTCGATTTTACAAGAATGGTTGATACTACTGACCCAAAATATTATAAATGGACCCAATGGATTTTCTTGAAACTTTATGAACACGGATTAGTTTATAAAAGCAAAACGTATGTTAACTTCTGTCCAAGTTGTAAAGTTGTTTTATCTAATGAAGAATCACAAGGGGGTAAATGCGACCGTTGTGATAATGATGTTGTTCAAATGGAAAAAGATGTTTGGTTTTTAAAGATAACTGATTACGCCGAAAAGTTGCTTAAAGGATTAGACGAATTGGAATCTAATTCAAGAATTAGGATGGAACAAGAAAAATGGATTGGTCGATCAAGTGGAGCTTACATCAATTTCAAGATAGCTAATGAAGAAGAGACTTTGAGAGTTTTCACAACAAGACCAGATACTATTTACGGAGCGACTTTCATGGTTATCGCCCCTGAACATCATGCGATTGAGCATTTAAAAGATAAAATTGAAAATCTTGATGAAATTAAAGCGTATCAAGAGCAAGCTCTAATGAAAACTGAGTTTGAGAGAATTGAATTAGCTAAAGATAAAACCGGAGTAGAAATCAAAGGAATTAAGGCAATTAATCCGATAACTAATAAAGAGATACCAGTATTTATTTCTGACTATGTCATGATTACTTATGGAACAGGAGCTATCATGGCGGTACCTGCTCATGACACAAGAGATTATGAGTTCGCTCAAAAATATGGCTTGGAAATAGTCGAAGTAATAAAAGGTGGAGACATAAGTAAAGAAGCATACACGGATACAGAACAAGGTATTTTAGTAAATAGTCCGTTGATTGATGGTTTAAGTGTTGAAAAGGCTAAAGAAAAAATCATTTCAATCTTGAATGAAAAAAATATTGGTGAAGAAGCTATTCAATACCGAATGAAAGATTGGGCATTCAATCGTCAAAGATACTGGGGTGAACCGATTCCAATTGTTTACTGTGATGATTGCGGAATTGTACCAGTACCTTATGAAGACCTTCCTGTGACTTTACCAATGGTTGAAAAATTTATCCCAACCGATACTGGTGAATCACCGCTTGCAAATATTGATAGTTTTACAAAATGCAGTTGTCCAAAATGTGGTAAAGAAGCACGAAGAGAAACTGACACAATGCCTCAATGGGCAGGTAGCAGTTGGTATTTCTTAAGATATATGGATCCTCATAATGACAAAGAATTAGCTTCAAAGGAAAAGATGAATTATTGGGGTCAAGTAGATTGGTATAACGGCGGTATGGAACATGTTACTAGACATTTAATCTACTCTAGATTTTGGAATCAATTCCTTTATGATATTGGCGTAGTTGTTCATAAAGAACCATATAAAAAACGTACAGCTCAAGGTTTAATTCTTGGGTCAGATAATGAGAAAATGTCTAAATCTAGAGGTAACATTGTTAACCCTATGGAGATTATAAATGAGTATGGCGCTGATACATTAAGAACTTTTGTTTTGTTTATCAGTGATTATGAAATGAGTACTCCTTGGAATGATTCTGGAGTTAAGGGTGCGAGAAGATTCTTGGATAAGATCTGGCGAATGTTTCCAAATGTAACTGATGAAGTTGGATATTCAAAAGATTTGGAAAGAGTTATTCATGAGACTATTATGGGCGTTGGAGATGATTTAGAAAACCTGAAATTCAATACAGCTATAGCTAAGTTGATGAGTTTAGTGAATGAATATAATAAGCAAGAAAAAGTCACGAGATCTGATTATGAAGTCTTGTTGACAATGCTTAATCCAATTGCTCCTCACATCACTGAAGAGTTATGGTCGATGCTTGGACATGAAACTTTATTAGTTTTTGAAACATATCCTGAATATGATGAATCTAAACTTGTTAAAGATGAAATCGACTTGATTATTTCTGTCAATGGCAAACTAAGAGACAAAATGGTTGTTGAGAATAATCTAGATGAAGAGAAGTTGAAAAAAATCGCTTTAGGTAGAGAGAAGATTCAAGCATTCATAGAAGGAAAAGAATTTGTAAAAATAATTGTTGTACCAAATAAATTAGTTAATATAGTTGTTAAATAATCCTCATTTTGAGGATTATTTTTTTCTTTATTTAAAGAAATATTATCAGTTTAAAGTATTATTTTTTCGGTGATGGTATGATTGAAAGAATTAGCAATTATTTTTGTGATTTTGGTATTAAAGCAGTAGATAAAGGTCATTGTAACCGCTGTGATGGTTATAATACCAAAAAGGATTTTCGAGGAGTTGAATATTGCTTGGATTGCTTTTTGTATAAGGAAGTTAATAGTTCAATGTATTTAATTAGAAGAATTAGAAAAACAAGTCAGAAAAAGCATGAACTGAATCTCGGTTTTGATTTGAGTGATCTTCAAAAAACTGGAAGTAACTTTTTGGTTGAGAATTATTCTAATGGTAAGGATTCTTTTTTGCAGGCAGTATGTGGGGCTGGAAAGACAGAAATGGTGTTAGAAGTAATAGTAGAAGCTTTAAATAAAGGTAATAGAATAGCGTTTGTCATTCCCAGAGTAGAAATAATTAAGCAAGTAGCTTTAAGAATTCAGTCATATTTACCATATACTAAAGTATGTTCTTTATATGGAGGGGTTCGTTTTGATGAAGCATTTGATTTGATTATCCTTACGCCGCAACAATTGATTAGATTCTATCAAGAGTTTGATTTAATGATAATAGATGAAGTAGATGCTTTTCCCTTTGTAGACAATCTTTTTTTAGAAAGGCTTGTAAAGAAATCTAGTAATGAAAAATCACTGTTCATTTACATGAGTGCTACGGTTAGTTTAAAATATAAAAAGTTAATAGAAGAAAATTACTTGGCATTTCATATGATTCCAAGAAGATTTCATAATCAAGATTTGGCTGTACCGATATTTGTTCAAGCTGATAGTTATCAGGACATTCGGATTATAGAAACTATCAAATCCTTGAATGAGACTACTAAAAGTATGATAGTTTATTTACCTTCTATTAAAATGGGGAAGGTTTTTAAAGAGTATTTAACTGGACTTAATATTAACTGTGATTTGATTACTAGTGAAATAAAATACAAAGCATCCGTTTTAAAAGATTTTGAAAGAGGTAAATTTAAAGTTCTTATTTCTACCACAATCCTTGAGCGTGGCGTAACTTTTCATAATGTAAATGTAATAGTTATCGAAGCAGCAAATAAGGTTTATAATGAAGCAACGCTTATTCAAATCGCCGGTAGAGTTGGCAGAAGTGGAGATGAAGCAATTGTGTTATTTCTTTCAAAAGAGAAAAGTGATGCAATGGTAAAAGCAAGAAGAAAAATTGTGGAGTTCAATAAAAAGAAATGAAATGTAAAATCTGTGAAGAATACTTTAACACTAATAATAGTTTTTCATTCTTGTTTTATTTTCCTGAAAAATGCCCCTCATGCAAACTTAAATACAAAGCAGAAATTAACAAAGAATTTATTCCGATAGATGGAGGTGAAATTTGTTATATTTATTTGTATGATTTACCTTTGAATCTAGTTCAAAGAAACTATTTAGAGCGAAATCTTAAGATCATTTACAAACAACTAAAAAAAGACTTTGAAAAATATGAGTTATTTTTAATGATAGATTACTTTTTGATAAAGGAAATGGCTGATTACTGGCCTTTAATAAGTCCGTTTAAAAGAATTTGTTTTTTCTCTCTTCAATACCTAGATATTATGAATTGGAAATTTTTAGAATAAAAAAGCCACCTTTATTTACTTAACAATTTATCAGTGCTATAATAAAGGTGGTCAAATAAATAAAAAAAGGAGTGATTTTATGAAACTAGATATTGTTGGCAAATCAGGATTTGTGATTACCGATGCGATTAGAAACTACATTGAGAAGAAACTTCATAAGATTGATAAAATCTTTACTGAAGAATTAGAAGCTTATGTAGTTTGTAAGATTTATCGCGATGGTACCAAGGTAGAAATTACGATCCCAATCAAGTTCTTGACTCTAAGAGCTGAAGTATCAGACCGCGATTTATACGCTGCGATAGATAAGGCAGTGGATAAGTTGGAAGCACAACTAAGGAAGAACAAACACAAGATGAACCGGTCTTTACAAGAAAAAGTAGGGTTAAGAGACACGTTTGCCTCTGATGATTTTGACTTAGACGAATTAGAAAAAGAATTAATATCTCCTGTTAAGAAAAAAAGAATTACTTTGGAAATTTTATCACTCGAAGAAGCTTTAACGCAAATGGAATTATTAGGGCATGACTTCTTCATTTACAAGAACGAGGATAAAGAAACTTCAATTTTGTATTTAAGAGATGATGGAAAATACGGACTTATCGAAACCGAATAAATAAATTTAAGTGGCTTTCAAATAAAGCCACTTTTTTTGCGAAAAAAAAGGCTTAAAAATAAGCCTTTAGTTTTTAATAGATTGAATTGCCGTTACAATCAATTGCGACTATTGCGGGGAAATCAATAACTTTAAGTTTTCTGATTGCTTCTGATTGTAATTCTGGATAAGCGATTAATTCATTTTCAACTACACATTGTGACAGTTTAGCGCCAATACCGCCGATAGCCAAGAGATACATTCCTTTATATTTCTTTACCACATCATTAAACTCAATCGAACGATCGCCTTTGCCAATCATTACTTTTAAGCCTTTCTCCATTAGGTATGGACTATATTTATCCATCCTATAAGCTGAAGTAGGTCCGCAAGAACCGATAACTTGATTGGGTTTTGCAGGGGTTGGGCCAACATAATATATGATTTGATTCTTTATATCAAAAGGAAGTTCTTCGTTATTTTGAATGGCTTCAACCATTAGTTTGTGAGCTGAGTCTCTAGCTGTGAAAATATAACCGGTTATTAATACTTCATCACCGATTTTTAAATCTTTGATTTGATCATCGGTTATTGGTGTTGTTAATTTCTTTTCCAACGAGAATCACCTCATCTTTTCTTGCACTATGGCATTGTAAGTTAACTGCAACCGGTAGTGATGCAATGTGGCATGGATAGGAGTTTACTTTAACTCCGATACAAGTCGTATTCCCACCTAAACCCATTGGTCCAACATCAAGTTTGTTGATTTTATCCATAAGTTCAATTTCTAGGTTGCGATCAATTTCATTTTCGGTAACATCATCAAGGGGACGAAGAATAGCTTTTTTAGCTAACCAAGCACACTTTTCAAAATTACCACCGATACCCACACCAACAATTAACGGAGGGCAAGCTCTACCACCGGCATTTTTAATTGTTTCCAATACAAAGTTTATTACACCGTCTCTTCCTTCAGAAGGAGATAACATTCTTAAGGTTGACATATTTTCACTACCGCCACCTTTTGGAGCGATATGAATAATTAACTTATTACCTGGAATAAACTGGTGATGAATTACTGCTGGAGTATTATCCATAGTGTTGATTCTATTTAATGGATGTCTAACAATTGATTTTCTTAAATATCCGTCAATATAAGCTTGAGATACTCCTACATTGATAGCTTCTTCTAAGTCATAATCAAAGACTAATTCACGACCAATTTCTAAAAAGCATACTACTATACCGGTATCTTGGCATAGAGGAATATCTTTAGAATTGGCGATTTCGTGATTTTCTAAAATTTTATCAAGAATGCTTTTGGCTAGAGGATTATTCTCTTCATCGCTTGCTTTTTCAAAGGCATCGATAACTTCCTTATGCAAGGTCTGTACAGAGTATAACATCATTCTTTTTACGTTTTCGATAACATCTTTTCTTTCTACTTTATACATCTTCCCACCTCATATTTGCTATTATATCATTTTAGAATGAGTTTTAAACAGTGATTTTAATTTTAAAATTTGTTTACAAATCAACTAATTTTGGTTATAATTTTTAAGAGGTGGAAAAGATGAAAAAAGTAAAAATTATTTCGGATAGTACCTGCGATTTATCGAAAGAACTTATTTTAAAAAACGATATTGAAATTGTCCCTTTGTATGTCAATTTCAATGAAGATTCTTATTTAGATGGAGTTAATTTAAACGTAGAACAAATGTATGAGCTAGTTTCATCAAAAAAAGTTCTACCAAAAACTGCAGCACCGTCACCGGGAGCTTTTGTGGAAGTTTTTCAAAAGTATCTTGATTTAGGTTGTGAAATAATTTATATGGGTATTGGTTCTAAGTTTTCCGCAACTTTTACAAGTGCTAATGTAGCTAAACAGACTTTAGAGAGTGATGATATCTATTTAGTTGATTCTTTAAACCTCTCATCAGGAACTGGACTTTTAGTTTTAAAAGCAGCTAGAATGGCTGAACAAGGTTTGTCTGCAAAGGAAATTAAAGAAGAAGTTGAGAAAATTGTCCCAAAAGTAAGATCACAGTTTGTTATTGATACTTTGGAGTATTTATATAAAGGCGGAAGACTTAATGCATTATCTGCCTTATTTGGTGGAATGTTAAGAATAAAACCAATTATTAAAGTTAGAGATGGTGTAATGGCCGTTGGTAAAAAAGGAAGAGGAACAATCAAAAACGGTATTGATTTGATGCTTAATGAAGTATTTCAAGAAAAAGATGAAATTGATGATGAGTTCATGATGATAACTCATTCATTAGCGGATATATCTAGCGAATATATAAAAACAAGAATAAATGATGAAATCAATATAAAAAATCTCTATGAAACACCGGCAGGATGTGTAATTTCTAGTCACTGTGGAAAAGGAACAATTGGGGTTTTATATATTTTGAAGTAAATTTCTTATCCTTCGATAAGAAGTTTATTTTTTGAAGGATTTTGGAGGAGACATAATGTTATTTGGCAAACATATAAACAAATACTATTTAAAATATGGCATATTATTCCTCATTGGTTTAGCCGCTTTGGTAGTAGTGGATTTCGTCCAATTAGAAATCCCTAATATCATCGGAACAATCATTGATGGCTTGGAATTAGAAACTCTAGCTAAGGAAGATGTTGTTGTATTTATTAAAGACATTGTAATCTACGGCTTAATTATTGTGGCTGGTAGATTTTTATGGCGTATTTTTATCTTTGGTACATCTTGGCGTATTGACTTTGATTTGCGAAACAAAATGTTTGCTCATGCAGAGAAACTAAGTCAAACATACTATTCAGAAAAAAAATCCGGTGGATTAATGGCATTGTTTATCAATGACTTGAATGCAATCAGAATGGCATTTGGTCCAGGACTTTTAA